>CAVGKN010000043.1:0-7172 GCA_963629855.1 Lachnospiraceae bacterium | reverse complement strand
GCGCCGGCGGTCGAGCGCATCGGCCTCAAGCGCGAGACGTGCGCGAAGGCGAAGGACCTGCCCGTCTTCCCGAAGGAAATTTGGCAGGTCGACTTCGTGCTCGTGCCGTCCTACCAGACGGCCGACGCGCGGCCGCGCTTCCTTTACCTGTTCGTGGCCATCAACGCGGCCACGGGCGAGCGCATGGCGTGGGCGCGGCTTTCGGTGGACGGCAAGGAGGGCGGGCTGCAGCGGCTCTGGGAAGGGCACGCACAGCGGCTGCTCGACGCGATCGTGTCGTGGGGGCGCGTGCCCGGCGAGATCCACGTGCGCTCCGGTCGCATGATGCGCTTTCTGCGTCCGCTCGGCATGCAGCTGCCGTTCAAGCTCGTGCGCCACGAGAAGCTGCCGGCCCTCGACGCGACCGTGCGCGAGAGCGTGAAGACGCGGAGGATCTGACATGTTCTCGATCAACCAGAACATCCCGCTCGTGCTGTCGCTCGTGTTCGTGGTGGGCGGCCTCGTGGCGCTCACGTGGAGTGCGGACCGCTTCGTGGCGGCGGCGGCGCGGCTGGCGCGGGCGTTTGGCGTGTCGCCGCTCATCGTGGGCATGGTGATCATCGGCTTCGGCACGAGCGCGCCGGAGCTCGCGGTCTCCGTGCTCGCGGCGCTGGCCGACCAGTCCAACCTCTCGCTCGGCAACGCCTACGGCTCGTGCACGTTCAATCTCGCCGTGATCCTCGGCGTGACGGCGCTCGTGTCGCCGATCAAGGTGAAGCCCTCCGTGTCGTATCTTGGCGTGCCGCTGCTGCTGGGCGTGACGGCGCTCTCGTACGCGCTCGTGCGGGATGGCGCGTTCTCGCGGTGCGACGGATTCATTCTGCTCGCGGCGTTCGCGGTGATCATGCCGCTCTACTGCTGGTTTGACCAGGTGAAGGGCGGCTCGGCGAAGTCGGCCGACATGGAAGGGGAGGCGCCGAAGCGCGAGAGGGCGCGCGCGGCGGACTTTGCATGGCTCATCGTGGGACTCGTGGTGCTCGTGCTCTCCTCGCACGTGCTCGTGTGGGGCTGCGTGGACTTCGCGCGCGACGTACTTGGCGTGTCGCCGCTCCTGATCGGGCTCACAATCGTGGCGGCGGGCACGTCGCTGCCGGAGTTCGCGAGCGCGATCGCCTCGGCGCGCCGGCACGAGCACGAATTCGTGATCGGCAACATCGTGGGCTCGAACCTCTTCAACACGCTCGGCGTGGTGGGCGTGGCGGGCTCGATCACGCCGTTCGGCAACTTCAGCCCCTACATCGTCACGCGCGATCTGCCCGTCATGTTCGCGGCCTCGGCGCTGCTGTTCGTGTTCGGCTTCAACTGGCGGCGGCCCGCGCGGCCCGGGCGCATCTATGGCTGGGAAGGCGTGCTGTGGGCGTTTGCCTTCGTCGTCTACCTCGTCGTCATGATTGTGCAGGAAACGGGCGCGGGCGGCGCCGCATGACGGAGAAGGGCGGGGCACTCATGGTCGACGCATCCTTTGACGCGCATTTCATGGGCATGGCGCTGCGCGAGGCCGAGAAGGCCGCCGCGGACGGCGAGGTGCCCACGGGCTGCGTGATCGTGGAGGAGCCCGCCGATCCGGCGCTGCCGCCCTCGGCCGCGCGCATCCTCGGCCGCGCCCACAACCAGACGGAGATGCTCACCGACGCGACGGCGCACGCGGAAATGCTCGCGCTCGCCGCCGCCTTCGCCGCGCGCGGCAACTGGCGCCTCACGGGCACACGCCTCTACGTCACGAAGGAGCCGTGCCCCATGTGCGCGGGCGCGATCGTGCTCGCGCGCATCGGCACCGTCGTCTGGGGCGTGGACGACCCCAAGCGCGGCGGCGGCACCGTCTTCGACATCTTCAATCATCCCGGCATCAACCACCACCCCGCGCTCGTGCGGGGCGTGCTCGAAGAGCCGTGCCGCGCCGTGCTCGTGGACTTCTTCCGCCGCCGGCGCGCGGAACATCCGTAGAAGGGGACAAGGACACTCGACATGAACTATCTCAGGATCTTTTCGGACGGCGTGCTGCGGAACAATCCCACGTTCCGCCTCGTGCTCGGCATGTGCCCCACGCTCGCCGTGACGACCACGCTCGAGAACGCGCTTGGCATGGGGCTTGCGGCCGCGTTCGTGCTCGTGTGCTCGAACGGGCTCGTCTCGGCGCTGCGCAAGGTGATTCCCGACGCCGTGCACATTCCGTGCTACATCGTGATCGTGGCGGCGTTCGTGACGACGATCGACCTGCTCATGCAGGCGTTCCTGCCGGCGCTTTCGGCGTCGCTCGGCATCTTCATCCCGCTCATCGTGGTGAACTGCATCATCCTCGGGCGCGCGGAGGCGTTCGCGTGCCGGAACGGCGTGGTCGCGTCGCTCGTGGATGGCCTCGGCACGGGGCTCGGCTTCACGCTGTCGCTCGCGCTCATCGCGTCGGTGCGCGAAATTCTCGGCGCGGGCTCGCTCACGGTGTGGGGCGATCTCGCGATTCGCAACATCCACGCGCACGGCATGGTGCTCGCAATCCTGCCCGCGGGCGGCTTCATCACGCTGGGGCTGCTGCTCGCGCTCATCAACCACCTCATCGCCGTGCGCGAGCGCGGCAAAGTGATATACTAGTGGACATGCAAAAGACCAAGATTGGATTCTTTGGCGCCGGCAAGATGGCCGAGGGCATCCTCGCCGCCGCCGCCCTGATGCCGGGCTTCGACCCGGCAACCGTGCTCATGGCCGAGAAGGTGCCCGCGCGCGCCCGCGAACTCGCCAAGCGCTATGGCGTGCGTACCACGCCGGACGCGCGCGATGTCGCCGCCGCCGCGCCGCTCATCTTCCTTGCCGTGCGGCCGCAGGATCTCGCCGCGCTCGCCGCCGACGTGAAGCCGCTGCTCACGAAGAAGACGCTCGTCGTCTCCATCGCCGCCGGCAAGTCGCTCGCCACGCTGCGCACGGCGCTCGGCCGCGAGGCGCGTCTCGTGCGCGTGATGCCGAATCTCGCCTTGCGCGCCAAGGAGGGCATGTGCGCGATCTGTCCCGCGAAGAACGCCACGCCGGCCGATGTCCGCAAGGTCGCGAAGATCCTGAACGGCGCGGGACGCACGCTCGTGCTGGCCGAACGTCATTTCGACGCCGTCACCGCGCTCTCCGGCAGCGGCCCGGCCTATTTCGCCTACATGGAACAGGCGATGGTCGCCGGCGGCGTTGCGCTCGGTCTGCCGCCCGAGGCCGCGCGGCTGCTCGCCGAACAGACGATGCTCGGCACGGCCGCGTTCCTGCGCCAGAGCGGCGCCGATCTCGAGACGTTCATCAACGGCGTCGCCACGCCTGGCGGCACCACGGCCGCCGGCATGGACGTGCTGCGCGCCTCGTCCTTTGCCGAAACCGTCGCCGCCACGCTCAAGGCGAGCGCCGCGCGCAGCGCCGAACTCGGAAAATGACCGCCTCGGAACGAACCGCGCAAAATGCGCATAATGGATGTTATGTCAACTAGCCAGTCGGAACCCCTGGCCGCCCGCATGCGGCCGCGCACGCTCGACGAGGTCGTGGGCCAGCGCCACATCCTCGGCGAAGGCAAGCTGCTGCGTCGCGTGATCGAGGCCGACCGCCTCACGAACATCATCCTCTTCGGCCCGCCCGGCTGCGGCAAGACGACGCTCGCCGAAGTCATCGCCCGCACCACCAAGCGCGCGTTCGTGCGCTGCTCCGGCGTGGTCTCCAATGTGGCCGACATCCGCCGCGTGTGCGACCGCGCGCGCACCGAACTCGGCGGCATGGGCACGATTCTCTTCGTGGACGAAATCCACCGGTTCAACAAGTCCCAGCAGGACGTGCTGCTGCCGTACGTCGAGGACGGCACCGTGGTGCTCATCGGCGCGACCACGCACAATCCCTCGATGTTCATCAACACGCCGCTCACGAGCCGGTCGCTCGTCTTCGAGCTGCATCCCCTTTCGCCGGACGAGACGGCCACCCTTCTCGACCGCGCCCTCGCCGACACCGAACGCGGCTACGGCGGCGTGCCCATCGCGCTCGACGCCGACGCGCGCCAGTTCCTTTCCGAGATCTGCGACGGCGACGGCCGCCACGCGCTCACCGCGCTCGAAGTCGCCGTGCGCTCCACGCCGCCCTCGGCGGACGGCGTCACGCACCTCACGCTCGACGTGATCCAGGAATGCGTGCAGCGGCGCATCGTGCAGTACGACAAGAAGGAAGACGGCCACTACGACACGATCAGCGCGTTCATCAAGTCCATCCGCGGCTCCGATCCCGACGCCGCGATCTACTGGCTCGCGAAGATGCTCGTGGCGGGCGAAGACCCGCGCTTCATCGCGCGCCGCCTTGTGATTTCCGCCTCCGAGGACATCGGCAACGCCGACCCGCGCGGGCTCACGCTCGCAGTGAGCGCCCTTCACGCCGTCGAATTCGTGGGCATGCCCGAGGCGCGCATCGCGCTTGCCCAGGCCACGACCTACCTCGCCACCGCGCCGAAGTCCAACCGCTCCTACGAGGCGCTCGACAAGGCGATGCACGACGTGGAGACCGGCGCCGTGCAGCCCGTGCCCGAACACCTCAAGAACGTGCACGTGGACGGCATCGGCGCCGCGCCGCGCGAAGAATACAAGTACCCCCACGCCTACAAGGACGCCTGGGTGCAGCAGCTTTATCTGCGCATTCCGACCACCTACTACCGCCCTTCCAACCAGGGCTACGAGGCCACGATCGCCAAGCGCATGGAGACCAGACGATGAACACCACCTCCCCTTCCACGGCCATCAAGGCCGTCGTCGTGCTAAGCGGCGGCCAGGACAGCGCCACGTGCCTCGCGCTCGCGGTGCGCAAATACGGCGCGGCGCACGTGGCCGCCATCACGTTCAAGTACGGCCAGCGCCACCGCATTGAGACGACGTTCGCCCGCCGCCTCGCCAAGCGCTTCGGCATCGCCCTTCACAAGGTCGTGGCGATGGAATTCTACAAGCACCTCACCACGAACGCGCTGTTCGACCCCACCGCGCCCATTACGCGCCCCGCCGGCGCCGTCTGCCCCACCACCGTGGTGGAGGGCCGCAACGCGCTCTTCCTGCTCGCCGCCGGCGTCTGGGCGAAGTCGCTTGGCGCGAAGATCCTCTACACGGGCGTGTCGCAGGCCGACTTCTCCGGCTATCCCGACTGCCGCGAAGTCTTCATCCGCGCCCAGCAGCGCATGATGCGCCTCGCGATGGAATGGCCCTTCCGCATCGTCACGCCGTTCATGCATCTTTCGAAGGCGGACGAATGGGCGCTCGCCGCGCAGCTCGGCATTCTCGACGTGATCAAGAACGAGACCGTGACGTGCTACAACGGCGTGCCCGGCGCGGGCTGTGGCAGCTGCCCCGCGTGTCAGCTGCGCAACCGCGGGCTACGCGAATTCGAACAGCGGCAGTAGATTCTGTCATAGAACGGCGCCCAGTAGGAGATGACCTGCGTGGAGCCGGCGCGGAAGATCGCGTCGAGCGACTCGCGCGCCGTGGCGTAGAGGTCGCAGTAGCCCTTCTCGGCGGCGGCGTGCAGCATGGAATACTCGCCCGACACGTTGTAGGCCATCACGGGCAGCAGCGTGCGCGTCGAGACTTCGCGGATGAGGTCGAGGTAGAAGAGCGCGGGCTTGACCATGAGCGCGTCCGCGCCTTCCGCCTCGTCGAAGAGCGATTCGCGCAGCGCGGTACGCGGGTCGCGGGAACTGGCCTGGTAGCCCTGGCGGTCGCCCTGCGACGGCGCGGAGTTCTCGGCGTCGCGGAACGGCCCGTACATCTGCGAGGCGAACTTCGTGGAGTAGGCGATGAGCAGCGTCTTCTTGAAGCCTTCGTCGTCGAGCGCGCGGCGGATCGCGGCGATCTGGCCGTCCATCATGGCGCTCGGCGCCACGCCGTCCGCGCCCGCGCGGGCGTGGGAGACGGCCACGCGCGCGAGCATCTCGCACGCGGCGTCGTTGTCGATGTCGCCCGCCGCGTCGCGCGGCCCGCAGTGGCCGTGGCTCGTGTAGGCGCAGAGACACACGTCCGTGAGGATCACGAGCTGCGGATACGCGGCGCGCAGCACGGGAATCGCGCGCTGCACGGCGCCGTGCGGATCGGCCGCGGGCGAGCCGCACTCGTCCTTTCCGTCGCCTTCGTGCTGACCGAAGAGAAGCACGCTCGTCACGCCCTGCGCGACCACGGGCGCGAGCTCCTTCACGAGCTCGTCGGCCGAGAGCCGGAACTGGCCCGGCATCGAGGCGATGGGCTCGCGCCGCCCCTGCCCCGGCACCACGAACACGGGCCAGATGAACTTCTCGGGTCCGGGCTTCGGCAGCGCGAACATCTCGCGCAGCGCGGCCGTGCGCCGCAGCCGGCGCAGTCTCACATCGGGATAGCCGTTCGTCATGACCGCTCCCTTCAGCGCCTCAGCGGCGCGCGCCCTTCTTGCCCTTCGGCGCGGGTTGGTCTTCGGCGGGGATGATGAGTTTCTGGCCCACGCGCAGCATGTTCGGCTTGAGGCCGGGATTGGCGGCGAGAATCTTCGGCACGGTCGTCTGGAAACCCTTGGCGATCAGCGCGAGCGTCTGCCCCTTCTCGACCACGTACTCGTAGTGCGGGCCCATCGTGGCCGGCGGCGGCGGCGGTGCGGCACGGCGCGACGCGGTCGGCGCCGGTGCGGGCGCGGGCGCGGGCGGCGGCGTCATGCGCGAGAGGCGTCCCGCGAGATCCTTCACGATTTCCGCGCGCATCGCGTCCTGGTCGCGGCGGATTTGCGCGCGCAGGTCGGCGATCTCGGCCTTGAGCGCGGCGATCTCCGCGCGCAGGTCGGTCGTCGAGTCCGTGCCCTCGAGCTTCACGAGGCGCGCCACAATGGCGTCCTGGTTCTGCACCAGAAGGTCAAACTGCTGCACGAGGCGCGGCACTTCGGCCAGCGCCTGCTGCTGCTGATAGGCCGCGCGCGCGGCCGCCGTGGAATCCTGCGCCGCGCCAGTCAGCGCAGCCAGGGCGAAGAGTGTCAGGATTCTGTTTTTCATAGCGTTAAAATAAGTTAAAAGTTAAGAGTTAAAGGTTATGGCAACTTTACTGGATGGTGGCGAGAGATTTGCTGTTCTCGTAGACGAACTCCGGCGCGACGTCGACTTCTCCGTCAAGCCAGGTCAAGGTCTCGTAGTCGAG
>CAVGKN010000042.1:0-7176 GCA_963629855.1 Lachnospiraceae bacterium | reverse complement strand
GTAATGGGTTGCTCGAGTCCGTGCGCGAACCCATCTGAGCCTGGCCTAGGCCAGCGGCGTCATGAGCGCGGAGGCGCGGGGCCAGGGCGCACGCAGCAACTGGCGGGCGCGCGTGGAAAGCTCGAGCCGACGGCGGTCGTTCTCCGGCGAGGACGCCGCCGGCAGACTTCCCTGTACGCGCCGCACGGCCGCCACCCACAGCTGGCGCAGTTCGCCCTGCAGAATCTGCTCGGGCATAAGCTCGGACTGTCCCGTGCGCGCCGCGCCCGTGCGCACGCCCTCCAGCCACGTCTTCGCCTCCGGGGCTTCGCACAGCGCCTCCAGCGCCGCCTCGTCTCCCCCCGCGCGCCAGGTCTCCACAAACGCACACGTCAACTCGTTTGCGAAGAGCGAGGCCGGCGCGAACTGGGCCATGAGATCCGCGAGCGCCGCGTCGGTCGCGGGATGCGCCGCGAGAAATTCGCACAGCGCCGTCTCCAGCGGCGAGGGCAGCGCGACCTGCGGACGCAGTTCGGGCGTCTCGAACGGCGTCGAGTCGATGTAGAAATCCTCCGGCCGGCCGTCGCCCGACAGGCTCGTCGTGACAGCCGGCGCGACGGGCTCCGGTTCCGGCGGCGGCGCAACGGGGCGCGGCCGGGCGCGGTGCAGCGTGCGCACCTTCTCGAGATCGTCCGCCAGGGCGCGGGAGGGCACGCCCAGTTCGCGCGCCGCCTCTTCGAGCAGCGTGGCGCGCAGCACGGCGGAGGGACACTTCGCGATGACTTCGAGCACGGCGCGGCTCACGCGCGCGACCGCGTCGATCGAGCCCGGATGCTCCTCCGCCGCGAGCAGCGTCCGCACCTGGAAGCGCGTGATGGACTCCGAGGCGTCGAGGGCGGCGCGGAAGGCGTCCGGCCCCTGGTCGCGCAGCAGCGAGTCGGGGTCTTCGCCCGCGGGCAGCGTGGCCACGCGCACGGGCACCTCGGCTGCGAGGAACTCGCCGCCCGTCTTGATCGCGGCCTTGCGCCCCGCACCATCCGCGTCGAACACGAGGATGACGGAATCCGCGCACTTCTTGACCATGCGCACGTGCTCTTCCGTGAACGCGGTGCCCTGCGAGGCGACGGTATTCGGGAAACCGCACGAATGGCAGCGGATCAAATCGATCTGCCCCTCGCACACGATCGCGCAGCGCCCCGGCGCCTTGACGATGTGCGCCGCCGCCTTGTCGAGGCCGAAGAGGACGTTGGACTTCTTGAAAATGAGCGTTTCGGGCGAGTTGACGTACTTGGCGGCCTTCTTCTCGTTCGTGAGAATGCGCCCCGAAAACGCGACAGGGCGGCCTTGGCGGTCGCAGATCGTGAACATGAGCCGCCCGCCGAAACGGTTGTAGGGCCGGCCATTCTCGTAGTGGCTCTTGAGCAGCACGCCTGCGGCGTCCATTTCGTCCGCGCTGAAGCCGTACTTCTGCGCCCAGGTCTGCAGGGCCTCCGGCGCGAGCGGCGCATAGCCCACGCAGAAGGATTCGAGCGCCTCCTCGGGCAGACGGCGCGTGGCGAGATAGCGGCGCGCGGGCTCGGCCTCGGGTGCGCTCTTGAGGCAGCGGCGGAAGAACGCCGCAAGTTCCGCGTGCAGTTTGTAGAGGCGCGCGCGGCGGCCGGCCTCGGGATCGGCCTTCTCCTCGATCTTCACGCCGCATTGGTTCGCGAGCTTGCGCACGGCCTCCACGAAGGTCAGGCCATCCTGCTTCATCACGAACGTGAAGGCATCGCCCTTCTCGCCACACCCGAAGCAGTGATAGTAGCCCTGTGCTCCGTGCACCACGAAGCTCGGCGTCTTCTCCTTGTGGAACGGGCAGCACGCCTTGTGATCCGCCCCCGCGCGACGCAAATTCACGCCGTAGGACGAAATCAAATCCACGAGGTCGATCCGCATGCGGATTTCCTCAAGGGTCGCCTGGTTGATGGTGGCGAAGGCCATTGTCGGGGAAAAGGGAAAAGGCGCGGGCGGGGAACGAGCCCCGCCCGCGCCTGCCATGTGAGCGGTGGGGCGAATTACTTCGCGGCCGGCTTGGCGGTGTTGGCGGCCTTCTTGGCGTCGGCGGCAGCAGCCTTCGCGCCGGTGGCAGCCTTGTCAGCGGCCTTCTTGGCGTCGGCAGTCGCGGCCTTCGCGCCATCGGCGGCCTTCTGCACGGCCGCAGCGGCCGGAGCCGGTTCTTCCTTCGCGCAGCCCGAGACGAGCACGGACGCGACACACGCCACCGCAGCGGCGATCATCAGCTTCTTCATTTTGTGTTCTCCTTTTTTTTGTACGGAACGGCACCATGCCGCCCCGCGTTAACACATCGTTTTCGTTTCGCCCGCTCACACGAGCGCGGCGAGCTTCTCGGCGAACCCCACGTAGGTGGCCGGCGTCAGCGCGAGCAGACGCGCCTTGTCGTCCGCCGGCAGGTCGAGCCCCGAGATGAACTCCTTCATGATCTCGGCCGTGACGCGGCGGCCGCGCGTGAGCTCCTTGAGGCGCTCGTAGGGATGATCCATGCCGACCTTGCGCATCACGGTCTGAATCGGCTCGGCAAGCACTTCCCAGTTGTGGTCGAGGTCATCCGCCAGACGGGCGGCGTTGAGCTCGAGCTTGCCGAGGCCCTTGAGCGTGGACTTCACGGCCACGAGCGCGTAGCCGAACGCCACGCCCATGTTGCGCAGCGTGGTGGAGTCCGTGAGGTCGCGCTGCATGCGGCTGATCGGCAGCTTGCGCGCGAGGAAGCCGAACACGGCGTTCGCGAGGCCCAGATTGCCCTCGGAGTTCTCGAAGTCGATCGGGTTGACCTTGTGCGGCATCGTGGAGGAGCCGATTTCGCCCTTCACCGTGCGCTGCTTGAAGTAGCCCATCGACACGTACGTCCACACGTCACGGTCGAAGTCGAGCAGGATCGTGTTCCAGCGCTGGAGTGCGTCAAAGAGTTCCGCCATGCCGTCGTGCGGCTCGATCTGGATCGTGAGGCGGTTCTGGCGCAGCCCGAAGCCCTCGATCACGCCGCGCGCGAGCGCCTCCCAGTCGAGATCCGGGTAGGCGGCGAGATGGGCGTTGAAGTTGCCCACGGCGCCGTTCATCTTCGCGGGCAGCACGATGCGGTCGATCTCGTCCTGCTGCCGGCGCAGACGCGCGGCGACCACGGCGAGCTCCTTGCCGAGCGTGGTCGGCGAGGCGGGCTGGCCGTGCGTGTGCGCGAGCATCGGCACGGCGGCGAACGCATGCGCCTGCGCGGCGATCGCGTCTGTGACCTCGTTCTGTGCGGCGCGCAGCGCCTTGAGGCCGTCGCGCAACATGAGCGCGTGGCTCATGTTGTTGATGTCCTCGCTTGTGCACGCGAAATGGACGAACTCGCTGCGGCCGGCGAGCGACGTGCCCGCGATCTTCTCCTTGATGAAGTACTCCACGGCCTTGACGTCGTGGTTCGTCGTCTTCTCGATGTCCTTCACGCGCTGCGCGTCGGCCACGGAGAAGGTGTCCGCGAGCGTCCGCAGCTGCGCCGCCTCGTCCGCCGTCAGCGCGGGACATTCGGGAATGCCGGGATGCGCACACAGCGCCGCGAGCCACGCGCACTCCACCGCCACGCGCCGCTTCACGAGGCCGTATTCGGAAAAGACGTCGCGCAGGACGTCGACCTTCGCGCCATAGCGGCCGTCGAGCGGCGAAATTGCGCACAGCATGTCAAGTGTTGCCATTGATCTTCTCCATCACTTTCCACATTCCGGCGCGAACAGGAGTGTCGTCATCATGTCAGTTGTCTTTCTTGCGTGTAAGGGAATATAGTTTACCATTTTTAAACGGCGTGTTCAACTGCCGGCTTGCGCCACCAGGCGAGGTATTCGATATTGCCCTTTTCGCGACCGCGGATGGGCGATTCGGTCACGCCGAGCAGGTCGAGGCCGAGCGTCTGCGTACCGAAGGCGGAAATCTCCTCAACCACGCGCGCGCGCACCGCGGGGTCGGTGACCACGCCGCCCGGAGCCTGGCCGCGCCCCGCCTCGAACTGCGGCTTGATGAGCGAGATGATCTCGCCGCCCGGCAGCAGCACCTCGGCCATCGGCGGCAGAATGAGGCGCAGCGAGATGAAGCTCACGTCCGTGACGGCGCGCGCGGGGCGTTCCGGCAGGTCGGCCGCCGTCATGCTGCGCGCGTTGAAGTTCTCGCGCACCCACACGCGCGGATCCACGCGCAGCTTGTAGGCAAGCTGGTTCGTGCCGACGTCCACGGCCATCACGCGCGAGGCGCCGTGCTGCAGCATGCAGTCCGTGAAGCCGCCCGTGGAGCTGCCCACGTCGAGGCATACGAGCCCCTCGACCGTCCAGCCCGGGAACTGCGCGAACGCGCCTTCGAGCTTTTCGCCGCCGCGCGAAACAAAGCGCGGCGGCGTGGCGACCTCGAGCGCCGCGTCGTCCGGCACGGCGCGGCCGGCCTTCGTCTCCACGCGCCCCTCCACGCGCACCTGGCCCGCAAGCACGAGTGCCTGCGCGGCCGTGCGCGAAACGGCGAGGCCACGCATGAAAAGCAGCTGGTCGAGTCGAACGCGCGCCATGCTACTTCGCCAACACCTTGATGCTGCGGATGTCCTCGGCGCGGAATGTCTGCAACACGCCCGGCGAGATCTCAAGCGTGATGTTGCCAAGGAAATCCTTCTCCACGAACGCACCACGATGCACGCCGCGGATGGTCTCGATCTCGGTGTCCGCTCGGAACACACGCGAGAGGCGCACGAAGAGCCGACTCGTCTCCTTCGCCGTCACGACCACGCGGCGCGAGGCGTCCTGAAAACCGTCGCGGCGCACCTGCACGGCGTGCTCGCCGGCATCGATCCCCTCCAGCGCGAGAACCTGCGACCGCGTGGCATCGCTGCCGGGGCTACGCGTGGTGCCCACGACCTTGCCGTCGAGCAGAATCTTCGCGCCCGGCGGCGTCGTCGTGATCTCCAGACGACCCAGAACGCTTTCAAGGCGAAACTCCTCCGTCTTCGCCTCGCCGTTCGCAAGGTGCACGGTGCGCGTGACAGGCGCGTGCCCCGCGAGTTCAAGGCGCACCACGTGGTCGCCGGCCTGCAGCCCGGTCGCCGCAGTCGGCGTCTTGCCCTGGTAGGCGTCATCCACGAACACCTTCGCCTGCTCGGGCGTGGAGACGAGGGTGAGTTTCGCGGGCAGTCCCTTGAGCTGCACGGCAAGCGTCTGTTCGTCACCGGGCGCCAGACGAAGTTCACGCGTCTCCTCCCGATAGCCCTCCAAGCGGAAAACAATGGTCGCGACGCCCTTCGGCACATGCGTGAGGCGCACCGGCGTCACGCCACGCTCCACGCCGTTGACGAGCACGGTCGCGCCCGCCGGCTCCGTCGTGCACGCAACCACGCCCGAGTCGAGCGCAAGCGTCTCCTCGCGCACGAGCGGTTGGCGGCCTTCGGCCGTGACATCAATGCGCTTCGTCTGGTAGCCCGTGCACATGAGGTCAAGCGTATGGCGACGACCGGCCGCGAGCGACGTGATGAGCAGCGGCGTGGTGCCGAGCGACACGCCATTGCAGCGCACGTCCGCTCCCACCGGCGAGGTCTTCACGAGGATCAGCGCCTTTTCCGCGTCGAGCGTAAAGCTCTTCTGCGCGAAGCCGCCGGTCTCAAGCGTGACGAAGTCGTAGGCGGGCACGTGATTGGGCGCCGTAACGGCGATGAAATGCGCGCCCGGCGTCAGGTCGAAGAGCGAACACGGCACCGCGCCGCGCGACTGGCCATCCACCGCCACCAGCGCGCCGGCGGGCTGCGCGGCGATGTCGAGCCGGCTCGGCACCTCCTTCGGCGCACCGAACAGCACACCGCACGCGAGCGCGCACAGCCCGAGGACGCACGTCCGCATCGCAAGATTCCACGTTCTTCTCATTTCAGGCCTCCCTTCTTGAGACGCGCCTCCACATCAAGCAGCTTCGCGGCCGCCTCCGCGTGGCGCGCGTCCTTCGCGTCCGGGATCAGTTCGCACAGCACGCGCAGTTCGCGCTGCGCCGTCGCCCAGTCGCCGAGATTGATTGCGCGATCGGCAAGGAAGCGTTGGTCGCGGTAACGCTTCTCGAGCTCGGCCGCCACCTCGTCGCGCCGCGCCACAAGCGCACCGTACGTCGCCGGCTTCGGCTCGACGGTTTCCAGGTAGAACACAGCCTCGCGATAGGCGGCGAGCGCAGCGGCGAGATTGCCGAACTGCACATCGCGCTCGCTCCACTTCGCGTCGGCCGTGCGCTGGCTTTCGGCGCTGAGTTCCAGCAACTTCTCGGTCGAATACTGGATCGCCCAAATGCCGAGTTCGTTCTTCGAGAAGGTCTCCAGACGTTCCCGCACGGCGCGAAACGCCGCCGGCTCCTGCGTGTTCTCGATCGACGTCGCGAAGAGGCGCGTGCCGCGCGCCACGGTCAGCGAGAAGCTCGTGAGCGCACCCGCCTCGCGCGGCACGCCCGTGTAGGCGCGGTCGAGCGCGTAGAGCTCCGGCGCAGACAGAATCTCCTCCAGCTCGGCGCGCGCCGCGTCGGACAGCGTCGCGGATTTCCGCACGTGCCGGTTTTCCTTCGGCACGTCGTCGATCTCCACGGCGAGCGCACCCGTCGCCCCGTCGAACGCGAGCGCGTAGCGGTAGATGCCCGCGCACGTGGCCTCCACCTTCTCGAAGCGCAGTACGCGCAGCGCGGACTTCTCGTCCTTCACGGCATGTACGGGCGCAGAGGTCTCGGCATCGCCGCCGCCCATGAGAATGAGCACGGCCGCACCCGCCACGACAAGCGCCGCCACCAACCAGAGCATGAACCGACGCGGCGAAGCCGGCGGTACTGCGTCGGACTCCTCCGCATTCGTACCCAGCCCAAGGTCAAGAACGGGCATCTCAGGCGCATCCTGCCCTTCCTCCACAAGCACAAGCGTGGTGTCGCCCGCCGTCACCACGTCGCCGGCCGTGACGGGCGTTGCCTCGGCCCCCAGCGCCGTACCGTTCACAAGCGTGCCGTTCGCACTCGCAAGGTCGGTGAGCCACACGGTGTGGTCGTCCCGCACCTCGAAGAGGCACTGATGGCGCGAGAGCGCGGGATCGGAAATCGCGATTTCGCAGGTTGAAGCGCGCCCAAGGCGCAGACTTCCCGCGCCGATGGGGAAGCGCTGTCCCTTGAGCGGCCCAGCCG
>CAVGKN010000041.1:0-7204 GCA_963629855.1 Lachnospiraceae bacterium | reverse complement strand
TGGTGCTCGGGGCGGGACTCGAACCCGCAAGGATCTCTCCACATGCACCTCAAGCATGCGTGTCTGCCAATTTCACCACCCGAGCAGGCGTGAAAACGGCAAGTAGTTTATCACATTTTCCGCGTGTGCGCAAGGGGGTCTCGAAAAAAAAACAACTCCTTGCTCGACCCTGCATTTTCCTGTGGCGCAAATCCGCGTAATAGGGTATACTATGAAAACTTTCAACAAGGAAGAAGGACGAACACGATGAAGACACTCATGCTTTCGATGTGCGCGGCGCTGGTCGCCTGCACGACCCTGGCCGAACAGGCCGCGAAACCCGCGGAGCAGAAGCCCGCTGCGCCCGTGGAGCAGAAGACGCCGGTGTTGGCGCCGGCCGCGCGCGCAAACGCCGACCGCGCCAAGGCGCGCCGCGAAAGCCGCGCCCGCGCCGCCCGTGCCGCGCGCAGTCGCGTGATCCCCTTCGGCACGCTCAAGGACGGCACGCCCGTGAAGATCTACCGCCTGCAGGGCGCCGGCGGCCTCATCCTCGACGTCTCCGACTTCGGCGGCCGCCTCGTGCGCTGCTACGCGCCCGACAAGTTCGGCAACCTCGCCGACGTCACGCTTGGCTGGAACACGCCCGCCGAATACGAGACCCTCGGCTTCTCGATGGGCACGCTCATCGGCCGCTACGGCAACCGCATCGCCAACGGCAAGTTCACGCTCGACGGCAAGGAGTACCAGCTGCCGATCAACGAGGACAAGGGCGCGCGCCACTGCAACCTTCATAGCGGCCCCGAGGGCTGGGACTCGAAGGTGTGGAAGGCCGAGCTCGTCTCGCGCGGTCCCGTGCAGGGCGTGTCGTTCACCTACGTTTCCAAGGATGGCGAAATGGGCTTCCCCGGCACGGTGACGTGCAAGGTGACCTACCGCGTGCTGCCGAAGAACGTGTGGTCGATCGACTACGAGGCCACCACCGACAAGCCCACCGTGATCAACCCCACGCACCACAGCTACTGGAACCTCGCCGGCGAATCGAGCGGCAACGTGCTCAACCAGCATCTGCGCATCTACGCCGACCAGTACACGCAGACGACCGACGGCCTCATTCCCACGAAGAACGCGCCCGTGAAGGGCACAGGCTTCGACTTCACCGAGATGCGGCCCATCGGCGCGAAGATGGACTGGATGAAGGCCGAGAAGGCGCTCGCGCCGATGGACAACTGGTACGACCACAACTTCGTGCTGCGTGGCGCGGCCGGCCGCCTCAAGCGGGCCGCCTCGATGTACGACCCCGTTTCCGGTCGCACGCTTGACATCTGGACGACCGAGCCGTGCATGCAGATGTACGGCGCGCAGAACATGACGGACAAGATCCCGGCGAAGGCCGCGGGCAAGTTCCTGTGCCCGTTCGCCGGCGTGGCGCTCGAGACGCAGCACGCGCCCGACTCGCCGAATCGCCCCGACTTCCCGTCCACGGTGCTGCGTCCGGGCGAGACGTTCCGCTCCCACACGGAATACCGCTTCGGCGCCAAGTAAGAGGTCGAGGTCGCGATGCACGTCGTCGTCTGCGTGAAGCAGGTGCCGGACACCACGAACGTCCGGATCAATCCCAAGACCAACACTCTCATGCGCGAAGGCGTGGAGTCGATCGTCAATCCGTTTGACGAATACGCCCTTGAGGAGGGTCTGCGCCTGAAGGACAAACTTGGGGCGAAGGTCACGGTGGTGTCGATGGGCCCGCCCCAGGCGACCGCGGTGCTGCGCGAGGCGCTGGCGCGCGGGGCGGACGAGGCGTTCCTCGTCTCCTCCCGCGCGTTTGGCGGCGCGGACACGCTCGCCACGTCCTACACGCTTTCGCAGGCCATCAAGACGGCGTGCGGCGGCGCCACGCCCGATCTCGTGCTCTTCGGCAAGCAGGCGATCGACGGCGACACGGCGCAGGTGGGCCCGGGCGTTTCCGAGTTCCTCGACGTGCCGCTCGTCACCTACGTGAAGGCGCTTGAGACCGACGGCGCGTCGTTTACGGCCACGACGGTGATGGACGACGGCGAGCACGTGATCGCGGGTGCGTTCCCGTGCGTGATGACGGTGCTCAAGGAGGCCGCGGCACCGCGCTATGCGCCGCTCGCGGGCGCGATGCGCGCGGCGAAGGCGGAGATCAAGGTGCTGGACGAGAAGGCCGTGGCGGCCGACCCGATCCGCATCGGGCTCAAGGGCTCGCCCACGAAGGTCGTCACGATCTTCCCGCCGCCGTCGAAGGGCGGGGGCGAAAAGATCGATGCGCGCGGCGACGCGGCGGCGGGCGCGCGGGCGATCGTGGATCTTCTCACGCGGAAAGGTCTGGTGAAGTGATGGCGGATGCCCCGATTTCAATTGACGCCACGCTCTGCAAGGGGTGCGGCAAGTGCGTAAAGGGCTGCGGCTTTGGCGCGCTCAAGATGGTGGCGGCGGCCGGCGCGAACAAGGCCGGCAAGATCGCCGAAGTGGACGCGAGCGCGTGCAAGGCGTGCGGCGCGTGCGTGAAGGCGTGTCCGTTCAAGGCCATCCGCGAAGTGCGCCAGGAGATCTACGGCACGCCCGACCTCGCGTCGTACCGCGACATCTGGGTGTTCGCGGAACAGACGGGCGGCGTGGTGGCCGAGGTCGCCTTCGAACTGCTTTCCAAGGGCCTCGAACTGAAGACCCAGCGCGGCGACGGCGCGCGGCTGTGCGCGGTGCTGCTCGGCAGCCACCTGCCGCCCGAGGCCGAGGCGGCGCTCATCGCCGCCGGCGCGGACGTCGTCTACAAGGTGGACGATCCGGCGCTGGCGGACTACGAGGCGAACGCCTACGTGGACGCGGTGAGCCAGCTGATCGTGGCGCACAAGCCGGAGGTGGTGCTCGCGGGCGCCACGGCCGTGGGGCGCGCGTTCTTCGCGCGGGTCGCGGTGCGCGTGCGCACGGGGCTCACGGCCGACTGCACGATGCTCAAGGTCGAGGAGACGAAGAACAAGGACACGGGCGCGCTGCAGATGCTGCTGCACCAGACGCGTCCCGCCTTCGGCGGCAACATCATGGCCACGATCATGACGCCGAACCACCGGCCGCAGATGGCCACGGTGCGTCCGAAGGTCTTCAAGAAGGCGCCGCCCGATCCGAAGCGGAAGGGCCAGGTGCTCGCGCAGGCGCTCAAGCTGCTCGCGCCGAAGACGAAGCTCGTCAAGGTCGTGCGCGATCCGGACGCGCTCGACATCTCGGCCTACGACATTCTCGTGTCGGGCGGGCGCGGGCTCAAGAAGGAGGAGAACTTCAAGATGCTCTTCCGCCTGGCGGAACTGCTCGGCGGCGAGGTCGCCTGTTCCCGCGCGGCGGTGGACGCCGGCTGGTGCGCGGCCTCGCGCCAGGTAGGCCAGACCGGGCGCACGGTGGCGCCGCGGCTCTATCTGTGCTTCGGCATTTCCGGCGCGATCCAGCATCTGGAGGGCATTCGCGGCGCGGACGTGATCGTGGCCGTCAACACGGATCCGCACGCGCCGATCTTCGGCGTGGCCGATCTCGGCATTGTGGGCGATCTCTTCGAGGTCATTCCCGCGCTGATCAAGGAGTTGGAGAAATGATCGAGACTGACGTTCTCATCGTGGGCGCGGGGCCGGCGGGTCTGGCGTGCGCCATTGCGCTCATGCGCCGGGCGAAGGGCGCGAAGAAGCCGCGCGTGGTGGTGCTCGACAAGGGCCGCTCGCCGGGCTCGCACGTGCTCTCCGGCGCGATCATGGATCCGAGCGGGCTCAAGGCCCTGCTCACGGCGGAGGAGCTCGCCTCGATGCCGTGCGAGGCGACGGTGTGCAAGGAAAGCTTCCGCTGCAACATCACGGGCAAACATTCGCTCAGGATCCCGTGGGTGCCGGCGCTGATGAGCTCGAAGGGCTATCCTGTCGTGTCGCTCACGAAGGTCGTGGCGTGGCTCACCGGGCTTGCGCAGAAGGCCGGCGTCGAAGTCTACACGGGCTACGCGGTGACGTCGCTCATCGAGAAGGATGGCGTGATCGTGGGCGCGCGCACGGGCGAAAAGGGACTCGACAAGGACGGCCGGCGCAAGTCGAACTACCTGCCGGGCGAGGAGATCCGCGCGAAGACGGTCGTGCTCGCCGAAGGCGGCTGCGGCATCCTCACCGGGCGCCTCATCGCCGAGAAGAAGCTGCAGGGGGAGCGTCCGCAGACCTACGCGCTCGGCATCAAGGAACTCATCGAGGTGCCGGCGGGCACGCAGACGGCGGGCGAGGTGATGCACACCTTCGGCTGGCCGGCGGACTTCAACACGTACGGCGGCGGCTTCGTCTACCACGTTTCCGAAACGCAGGTGATGGTGGGCTACGCCTACGCGCTCGACTACGCGCGCGCCGAGATCGACCCGTTCCGCCTGTTCCGGCGCTTCAAGGCGTCGCGCGCCGTGGCGCCGCACATCCGTGGCGGCAAGACGGTGGCGTACGGCGCGAAGGTCATTCCCGAGGGCGGCTACTACGCGGTGCCCAAGGCGGGCGTGCCGGGCTGCCTCATCGTGGGCGACGGCGCGGGCCTGCTCGACTCGCTGCGCATCAAGGGCGTGCACATCGCCGTGCAGAGCGGCGTGGCGGCCGCCGAGGCGATTCTGCATCCGAAGAAGGGCGAGACCGTGGAGGCGGCGTATCTGCGCCTGCTCTACAAGACGCCGGGCGTGAAGGAGATGCGGCGCGTGCGCAACGTGCGCGCGGCGTTCTCGTTCGGTCTGCCCTATGGCGTGATGGCGGCGGGGCTCGCGTGGCTCACGCGCGGAAAGTTTCCGAACTTCCGCGTGCCGGGCTGCGGCGAAGGCGACGCCGCCGCGCTGCGGCCGCTCGACCGCGACGCGCTCGCCCGCGAGGCGGCCGACGACGTGGAGGCCTCGCCCGTGCAGCCCGACCGGCTCACGGACGTCTTCATGTCCGGCACGCTCCACGAGGAGAACCAGCCGTGCCACCTCAAGATCCGCGACGCGGCCGCCTGCGCGCGCTGCGAGGCGACCTACGGCTCGCCCTGCACGCGCTTCTGCCCCGCCGAAGTCTACCGCCGCGAGGAAGGCCGCCTGCAGATCGACTTCTCGAACTGTCTGCACTGCAAGACGTGCTTCATCAAGTGCCCGCTCGGCAACATCGACTGGACCTTCCCGCAAGGCGGCGACGGCCCGCGCTACACGCGCATGTAGCCCACTACCAATTATCAACTACCCACTACCAACTACCAACTCAGACCACCATGGAACTCAATCGCCGCAATTTCGTAAAGGGCGCCGCCGCGGCGTCCGCCTTCCTGCCGTCGTTCGGCATCCTGCGCGCCGACGACATCACGATCGGCCCGAAGGACGACACGATCAACGTGGGCATCATCGGCTTCGGCGCCGAGGGCAAGGTGCTCTCCGCCTCGCTCGTGCGCATTCCCGGCGTGCGCGTGCGCTGCGTGTGCGACATCTGGAAGTTCGAGCAGCAGCGCGCCCGCGCCTTCTTCAAGGGCTACGGCCACGACGTGAAGATGTACGAGGACTACCGCGAGATGCTCGCCAAGGAGGACAAGAACATCGACGCGGTGATCGTGGCCACGCCGGACTGGATGCACTGCGAGCACACGTGCGCCTGCCTGCGCGCCGGCAAGCACGTGTACTGCGAGAAGGAGATGTCCAACCGCCTCGAGCTCGCGGCCGAGATGTGCCGCGTGCAGAAGGAGACGGGCAAACTGCTGCAGATCGGCCACCAGCGCCGCTCGAACCCGCGCTACCGCCACTGCTTCGACCACGTGGTGCCGAACATGCTCGGCCGCATCACCACGGCCTACGCGCAGTGGAACCGCGCGCTCGCGCCGTTCTTCACGTACAAGAAGCCGCCGAAGCAGGACGTGCTCGACCGCTACGGCTACACGAACGCCGAGCAGTTCCACAACTGGCGCTGGTTCTACAAGTACGGCGGCGGCTCGATGGTGGATCTCGGCTCGCACCAGATCGACCTCTTCATCTGGGCGTGGGGCGTGCCGCCGAGTTCTGTGACCGCGATCGGCGGCAAGGACGCCTTCTCGCCGCGCCGCCAGGCCTATGACCGCGTGATGTGCCTCTACGAGTTCCAGATGCCGGACGGCACGAAGAACGAGGCCTACTACCAGGTGATCTCCTCCAACTCGCGCGGCGGCTTCTACGAACAGTTCATGGGTACGAAGGCCGCGCTCACGATCGCCGAGATCTCCGCGCGCGGCAACACCGTGCAACGCGAACTGCGCGGCGGCGGCTGGACGGACGCGGAGTGGCAGGGCTTCATCGACAAGGGCTGGATCCTGCCCGCCGCAGACGACAAGATCAAGAAGGAGGTCTCGAAGAACGTGGAGGTCGACACGCGCATCTCCGCGCTCGCCACGGGCAATCCGCTCTCTGTGGAGCTCAACAAGCCCGCGCACATGCCGCATCTGGAGAACTTCTTCGCGGCGTGCCGCCACGGCGCGGCGCTCAACTGCCCGGCCGATCTCGCGTACGAAAGCGCGGTGGCGGTGCTCGCGGCGAACATCTCGGCCGACACGCACCAGACGCACCACTTCAAGCCCGAGGACTTCAAGGTGCCGCCGCGTCCGGGCGAGGCGCCCAAGCCCGCCGCACCGGAGGCGAAGAAGGCCTGAGGGCAAAAAAATGGAGCGGGCGAAGGGAATCGAACCCTCGTAGCCAGCTTGGAAGGCTGGAGCTCTGCCATTGAGCTACGCCCGCTCATGCGGAAAAACGCGGCACAGTATAGCAGAATGATCTCTCAGCGTCAACCTCAAACGATCAACGAAAATGGCTGAATCGATCTCACCACTGGCGCTGGGCATGCTGCGCGCGACGGGGCTCTACTCGGAAGAGGCCCTTGGACGCATTGCGGAGGGCGGCGCGAAGAATCCCGAGCTGAGCCTCGTCGAGGCCGTGCTGCGCTTCGGCGGCGCGCGCGAAGACGACTTTCTGCGCAAGATGGGCGAGTTCCTCGGGCTCGCCTACGTGGAGCTCGAGAAGGTGCAGCCGCGGCCGGACGTGCTCAACCGCCTGCCCGCGAGCGCCGTCTACCAGTACAACGTGCTGCCGATCGCGTTTGCGGACGGCGCGCTCACCGTCGTCTCGAGCGACCCCTTCTCGACCGTGGCCGGCGACGGCCTGCGCCTGGCCGCCGGCGCGCCCGTGAAGATCGCCCTCGCCCCGCGCGAGGAGATCGACAAGGCCGTG
>CAVGKN010000040.1:0-7205 GCA_963629855.1 Lachnospiraceae bacterium | reverse complement strand
CGATTTGAGCCGCGGCGGTGTTGCCGTCGACCATGATCTTCTTTGCCATGTACCAAACCTCTTTTTAGGGTTGTGAGAAAATTGTCGTATATTATCGCACATCAGGTGCGAGTTAGACAATGGTAAGATTTAGGTTCATTCGAACGCGACGGCGAGCGCGGCCTCGCCGGTGGCGGGCATGGGCACGGTGAATGTGACCTGCAAATAGCCCTTGTTTTCCCCGTCCCACGTGTTCGGGCCCTTTGCCGGCGCGATCTGCCACGCACCCTTCAACGCCCCCGTCTGCACGAGGCGCAGCGTTTCACCCTTCTCGCGCAGCACGAGCGCGCCGTCCGCCGCGACTTCGGCCTTCGCGCGCGTGACCATCGCCCAGCGAATCGGCGCACCGGCGCGCAGCCCGCGCACGACGTCGCGAATCTCGAAGCGCGAGCCGTCCGCCGCCATCACGCCGCGCCGCGCCACGTGCGTCGCGTTCGTGTAGAGCGACGTGAGGTCAAGCGCGGCACTCAGCGCACCCTCCGCTTCGCGCGCCTCCAGCACCTTCCCGAAGCCCTTCACGTTCTGCGCGCAATTGTCAAGCATGAGCTCGTTATGCGACCATGTATTGAGGCGATAGATTTTCCAACGATCCGAGTTCTGATGCATGGTCCAGAGCTTCATGCCAAGCGACTCGATCTTGTGATAGTTCTCCGCGCCAATGTCCACCGCCCAGCGCACGCCCTTCGCCTCGAACACGAACGAACCGCCGTCCATGTGGCCGTGGTTGCCCGAAGGCGAACCGCCCTTGAGTCCCGCGAACAGGGCGCGCGGATCCGTCCAGCTCGACCGCAGCACGGCGATCGGTACGGAACCGCCGCCCTCCCACGCGCGCGGCAGAGCGGTCTTCGCGTTTCCTGCGGGCGCGCGCACCTCGAAAAGACCATAGGCGAACATGCGGTCACCCCAGCCCTTGCGCCGCGCGCAGAATTTCCGATAAGCCTCCGCCTCGAAGTACGACAGCACCTCGGGCCGGTTCAGTCGGCGCGCGAACCACCAGCTCGCCATGTCCGAACCGCGGCTGTTGCTGCCGTCGGCATAGTTGAACGTGCGCCCGCTCGGCCCCGTGACGAGATCGAGATAGTCGGCCGTCTCGCGGAAGCCGGGCTGCGCCAGCAGGCCGAAATCGTTCCCCACCGTATCCATCAGCAGCGTCAGCGCCACAACGTTGAAGTCCGTCGCGTAGCTCCAGTACCCCGGGCCCTCGGGGAAGTTCCCGCGCGGCGCATAGGCCGCCATGGAAAGCGGCAGTTGGTCAATGGCGCGCTGCACGAAGCAGGCGGCCTCCGCCGGATTCTCCTCGGCCAGCGCCAGCGCGGCGGCGAGGATGCCCGCGTGGCACACCTGCCCCCAGTTATTTTTCGCCATGATCCACCAGGCGGGCTTTCGGGAGGCGTCGAGGCCCCTGGCGCGCAGACCTTGCGCGATTTCCCCGCGCGTGGCGGCGTCGAGATCGTTATAGAGCCAGTCGTACCCCGTGGCAACGGCCAGGGACATCTCGGCGACGTCGAGGAAGTGCGACGGATTCCAGTTCTCGAACGCGCACACGGCGCGCAGTTCGGCCACGGCACGGTCGAGATACGCGCGATTGTCGAAGAGGCGGTAAGCGAGCGCGAGCGTGTTGATGCGCTCGAGCGCGCAGCGGCTGACGCCCAGCAGACGCTTCCCCTCCATTACGCGCGTCAAGGGCTTCGACGGCAAAATGTCGTCCGCGTGCGCGCGCACGCAGTCCACGCCCATCTTCACAAAGGCGTCCGTCTCCGCCCGCGCGCGCAGCGCCGCGAATCCGGCCGCGTCCGCAAACAGACGCGGATGCGGCTTCTGCGCCGCCGCCGCCACGGCCGTCGCGATCTCCGCGCGCGCCGTCGTCGGCAAATAGTTGGTGGCGACGGACGCCTTCGCGCCCGACAGAGAACAGACTGCCACGGCAGCCATCAGCAGGATGAGGTGTTTCATGGTATGGACTCGTTTCAGGGTACTAACTCTTGGCGACTTTCACAAGCACGGCGGTGCGGATGATCTTGCGCAGCTTCAGCGCGCCGAGCACGAGCAGGATGACCGCGAGGACGAAGAGCGTGGCCGCGCCGATCGCCGTCACGCCGCCCGCCGCGAAGCCCTCCTTCATCCACTTCGCCACGCTGTCGAGGAAGAGCTGGAACACGGCCGTGCCCGACGTCACGATCATGAAGCACATCGGCAGGAAGGCAATCCACCAGCGCAGGTGCTTCTTGAAGAGCCACAGCGAGGCCGTGAGCAGCGTGAGCGAGGCGAGCATCTGGTTCGCGGAGGCGAACATCGTCCAGAGATTCGCCGACATCGCCGGGTTGAAGACGAGCAGGTAGATGCCGATGAGCACGACGATCGTGGTTGCCACGTACATGTTGCGGTTGAGGCGCACGACGAGCGACGGCTGCGGCGCGGGCGCACCGGCGGGCGCGGCCGCCGAGGTGGTGGACCACATCTCCTGCCACACGAAGCGGGCGAGGCGCGTGCAGGCGTCGACGCTCGTCATGAGGAACGCCGCCACGGCGAGCAGCATGAAGCTTTCGGCCGCCTTTTCGGGCAGGCCCATCTGCGCGCAGAACGCGGCGAGGCCGTGCGCGAAGAGCTTCACGGGCGGCATCGTGGCGAGGCCGTGCTCGAGGTCGGCCTGCGTGCCGCACGCCACGGCGAGCAGCGCGAGGAGCGCGACCACGCCTTCCAGCAGCATGCCGCCGTAGCCGATCGGCCGGATGTGGCGCTCGCTGTCGAGCTGCTTCGACGTGGTACCCGAGGCCACCAGCGCGTGGAAGCCCGAGCACGCGCCGCACGCCACCGTCACGAAGAGCAGCGGGAACAGGTACTTCGACCCGCCGCCCGCGCTCGGCAGCGCAAAGCCCGAGAAGGCGTTGATCTGGATCGTGGGATGCACCCACAGCACGGCGGCGAGGCCGATCGCGAGCATCGCGAAGAGCAGATAGCTGTTCAGGTAGTCGCGCGGCTGCAGCAGCAGCCACACAGGCAGCGTGGACGCCACGAAGCAGTAGACGAACAGCACGACCACCCAGATCGTGCGCGCCGTGGCCGCCGACACGCCGAAGAGCTGCGTGAGGTCGCACGGGAAGATCACGCCCAGCCACACGAGCAGGAACAGCACGGGCACGAACACGAGGCTCGCCCACTTCACGCTCCAGCCCAGACGGTACACGCACACGCCGAAGATCGCCGCCTCGAAAATGCTCAGCAGCGAGGACGTGGCGACCTCGGGATTCGAGACGAAGGAATCCGCCACCTGGCCCGTGAAGACGGACATCACGAGCACGAGCGTCGCGAAGCAGAACATGAGGAAGAGCATCTTGCCGGGCCGCCCCATCACGTCCTCGATCACGGAGCCGATCGAGCGGCCGTCATGCCGCACGGAGAGGAAGAGCGTGACCATGTCGTGCATCGAGCCCACGAAGATGCAGCCGAACACGATCCAGAGCGTGACGGCCACCCAGCCGAACTCGGCGGCGAGCACGGGGCCGACGATCGGGCCCGCGCCCGCGATCGCGGCGAAGTGGTGCCCGTAGAGCACGAGCGGATGCGCCGGCACGTAGTCCACGCCGTCGCCCAGCGTATGCGCGGGCGTGGGACGATTCGGATCCACGCCAAGCCCCTTTGCGATGAAGGCCGAGTAGAAGAAATAGGCCCCGGCAAACGCCGCGCACCCGAGCAGCAGTAGAAGCGCTCCGTTCATGGTTCAAACCTCCTTAAGCCTGTGCAATGTGAACGCGGCGCCCCTCGACCCGCAGACGGCCCGCCGCGAGATGGCGCAGCGCCTCGGGGAACGCCAGATGCTCCTGCACCTGGATGCGCGCGTGCAGCGTCTCGGGCGTGTCGTCCTCCAGGATCGGCACGGCCTTCTGCACGATGATCGGACCGGAATCCGTGCCGGCGTCGACGAAGTGGACGGTCACGCCGGCGACCTTGCAGCCGTAATCGAGCGCCTGGGTCCAGCTGTGCACGCCCGGGAACGCGGGCAGCAGGGCCGGGTGGATGTTCAGCACGCGCTGCGGAAACGCCGCGAGCAGCTTGGGCTTGACGATGCGCATGAAGCCGGCGAGCACGACCGTGTCGCACCCCGCCGCGCGCAGCAGGTCGATGCAGCGGTCTTCCGCCGGGCCTTCGAGCTTCGTCTTCCACGGCGCGCAGTCGAGCCACTGGCAGGGGATGTTGTGCCGGCGCGCGCGCTCGAGGATGAAGGCGTCCGGCACGTCCGCAAGGACGAGCCGGATTTCCGCATCGAGTTCGCCGCGGTCGATCGCGTCCAGGATCGACTGCATGTTCGAGCCGGAGCCCGAACCAAGAACGCCCAATTTCAACGTGGCCATGAGATCGTCTCCTTGTGCTTGCGCGGCGCGGGGCGCCGTCAGATGTGCGAGGGGGTTTCGATGCCAAGCAGGGACAGGCCCTTGGCAAGGATGCGGCCGAAGAGGGCGCACAGCGCGAGGCGCGCGTCGCGCACCGCGGGTTCGCTCTTGAGGATCGGCGCGCGCTGGTAGAACGAGCTGTAGAGCTGCGCGGTCTGGAAGAGGTAGTCGGCGAGCACGCTCGGCTTCGTGTTGTCGGCGGCGCGCTGCACGGTGGGGCCGAACTGGAGCAGCTGCAGCGCCAGCTGCTTCTCCGCGGGCGACGCCACGGCGGGCGCGGCGGCGGGCGCGGCGCCCTGCGCGGCGGCCTTCTCGAGCAGCGAGCACACGCGCGCGTAGGCGTACTGCAGATAGGGACCGGAGTTGCCCTCAAGGGCGAGCGCCTTGTCCCAACTGAAGTCGATGTCGGTGATCGGATCGTGCGAGAGGTCGGAGTACTTCACGGCGCCGAAGCCGATTTGGCGCGCGAGCGCCGCGTCGCCGCCGCGCTCCTTCACGATCTCGAACGCGCGGCGCTCGGCCTCGGCGAGCAGGTCGTCGAGCTTGATGAGATTGCCTTCGCGCGTGGAGATCGCCTTGCCCTGGTAGCTCATGAGGCCGAACGGCACATGCACGAGCTGCACCTTGTCGTAGCCCATCTTGCGCGCGATGTTGAACCACTGCTTGAAGTGCAGCTGCTGGCGCGCGTCCGTCACGTAGAGGATGCGCTCGGGATCGTACTCCTTCACGCGCACGCCCACGCAGGCGAGGTCGCTCGTGGTGTAGTTGTAGCCGCCGTCGGACTTGCGCACGATCGCGACGCCGAGTTTCTCGGCCTCGAGGTTGACCACGAGCGCGCCGTCGGACTCCACCGCGAGCCCCATCTCCTGCAGACGCGCGACCACGCCCGGCATTGCGTCGTTGTAGTACGACTCGCCGCGATACGTGTCGAACTTCACGCCGAGCAGCGCGTACATGCGGTTGAACTCGGTGATCGAGATGTCGATGAACTTCTTCCAGAGCGCGCGGTTCTCGGGGTCGCCCTGCTGCAGCTTCACGAGCTCGGCCTTGCACGCCTCCTTCCACGCGCCGTCCTCCTCCTTCGCCTTCGTGGAGGAGAGCACGTAGCACTTCTCGAGCGCGGCGACGGTGAGGTGGTCGCGCTCGTCCTGCGTGAGGAGCTCGCGGTAGCCCTTGATGAGGATGCCGAACTGCGTGCCCCAGTCGCCGATGTGGTTGTCGGCGATCACGGTGTAGCCGAGGGCGCGGAAGATGCGGTCGAGCGCGTTGCCGATCACGGTGGACCGGATGTGGCCGATGTGCATCTGCTTGGCGGCATTCGGCGAGGAATAGTCGATCACGATGCGGCGGCCCTCGCCCGTCTGCGGAATGCCCAGCGCGGGCTCGGCGGCGAGGTCGGCGAGGCGCGCGGCGAGCCACGCGGCGGAGACGGTGATATTGAGGAAGCCCGGGCCGGCAAGCTCGACCTTCTCGATGAAGTCGGGCTTCGTCTCCATGAGCTTCGCGAACACGGCCTCCGCGATCTTGCGCGGCGGCAGGTGCAGCACCTTGGCGCTCGCCAGCGCGTCGTTGCACTGGAAGTCGCCGAACTTCGCATCCGTGGCCGGCAGCGCGCGGATCTTCGAAAAGTCATTTCCCGGGAACGCGGCCTCGAAGCCGCCCCTCAACCAATCTTCGATGGACATAAGCGTTTACAGATTCCCGCCGTTCTTCTTGGCGAGCTTTTGGAGTTTCTTGGCCATGGCGAGCTTGTCCACGGCGCTGAGGTGATCGACGTAGAGCACGCCGGCGAGGTGGTCGGTCTCGTGCAGGATGGCGCGGGCGAGGAAGCCGCGCGCGGTGACGATCTGCGGCGCGCCGTGCGCGTCCACGTACTGGCACGTCACCTGCGCGGCGCGCACCACGGGGGCGCTCATGTTCGGCAGGCTCAGGCAGCCTTCCTTGCCGTCCTGCGACCCCTCGGTCGCCACGACCACGGGGTTGAACATCACGAGCGGCATCGTCACGTTGGCGTTGAAGGCGCGGATGGCGTCGGTCTCCTCGCAGTCGGAGGGCACGTCGATCACGCACATCGACTCGAGCCGGCCGACCTGCGGCGCGGCAAGCCCCACGCCGCGCGCCTTGTGCATCGTGTCGACCATGTCCGCCGCCAGCTGCACGAGCGCCGGCGTGACGACCGGCACGGGCTGCGCCGTCTCGCGCAGAATGGCCGCGCCGTATTTGACAATGTCCAGAATCATGCTGAAAGTCCCCTTCTTCCCGTTCAGAGTCCCGTGGAGCCGAACCCGCCCGCGCCGCGCGCGGTGTCGTCCGTCTCCGCCACTTCCACGACCTCGGCCTGCGCCACCGGCGCCACCACGACCTGGGCGATCTTCATGCCCTTCTCGACCGTGAACGGCTCCTCGCCGAGATTCACGAGCACCACGCCCACTTCGCCGCGATAGCCGGCGTCGATCGTGCCAGGCGCGTTGAGCACGGTCACGCCGTGCTTGAGCGCGAGCCCCGAGCGCGGCCGCACCTGCGCCTCGGCGTTCGGCGGCAGCTGGAACACGAGCCCCGTGTGCACGAGCGCGCGCGCGCCCGGCTGCAACGTGAGCGTCTCGACAGAACGAACGTCCATCCCGGCGTCACCGGGATGGGCGTAGGTCGGCAGCTGCGCCGCCGGATCAATTCGCCGAATCGAGAGCGTCATCGTCCGTCGTCTCCTCCGAGACCGAGGAGCCCGCCGTGGTCTCGTAGCCAATGCGGTCGAGGTTCCACGCCTGCCACGCGGTGGGC
>CAVGKN010000039.1:0-7236 GCA_963629855.1 Lachnospiraceae bacterium | reverse complement strand
AGGCCGTGCAGACCGGCGGTCCTTCCGGCGGCTGCATCACCGCGGAGAACCTCGACACGCCGATCGACTACATGAACCTCGGCAAGATCGGCTCCATGATGGGCTCGGGCGGCATGATCGTGCTTTCCGACAAGGACTGCATGCCCGCCATGGCGAAGTTCTACCTGGGCTTCACCAAGGACGAGAGCTGCGGCAAGTGCACGCCGTGCCGCATCGGCACGCGGCGCATGCTCGAGATGCTCGAGAAGATCTGCGACGGCAACGGCACGGAGGAGATGCTTGAGGAGCTCGAGGATCTCGCCAACACGATCAAGGACACGGCGCTGTGCGGCCTCGGCCAGACGGCTCCGAACCCGATCCTCTCCACGCTGCGCTACTTCCGCGACGAGTACATCGCCCACGTGCGCGATAAGAAGTGCCCCGCCGGCACGTGCACCAAGCTCTACACGCTCAAGATCACCGACAAGTGCAAGGGCTGCACCAAGTGCGCCCGCAACTGCCCGGTCAACGCGATCTCCGGCACCGTGAAGCAGATGCACGTGATCGACGCGAAGAAGTGCATTAAGTGCGGCGCGTGCATCAGCGCCTGCCCGTTCAAGGCCATCGTCAAGGAGTAAGCCGAAAGGACCCCGAATGGACGGGGGGCGCCAGCGCCCCCCGAACCCCCTGGAAAGGATTAAGGAATTTTTGTTATGGCAAATGTCTCTGTCATCATCAACGGCACCAAGGTCGAGGTGCCGGCCGGCTCGACGATCCTCGACGCGGCGAACAAGATCAACGTGCACATCCCCACGCTGTGCTACTGCCCCGACGTCGGGTGCGGCACGGCGAACAAGCCCGCCTCCTGCCGTCTCTGCCTCGTGGAGGCGACCGGCATCCGCGGCCCGCGCAAGATCCTCGTGCCGGCGTGCGCGACCCCGCTCTCGCGCGACGGCGTGGAAGTGTGGACGAACTCGAACCGCGCGCTCAAGGCGCGCCGCACCGTGCTCGAGCTGCTGCTCTCGGACCATCCGCAGACGTGCCTGACGTGCGCGAAGAACCAGGACTGCGAGCTGCAGAAGCTCGCCGCCGAGTTCGGCGTGCGCGACATCCCGTTCCGCGGCGAGACGAACAAGTTCCCGATCGACAAGTCCGCCGCCATCATGCGCGACCTCTCGAAGTGCGTGATGTGCCGCCGCTGCGAGACGGTGTGCAACAAGGTGCAGACCGTCGGCGCCCTCACGGGCAACGGCCGCGGCTTCAGCGCGAAGGTCGGCACGGCCTCGATGATTCCGCTTGCGGACTCGAGCTGCACGTTCTGCGGCCAGTGCGTGAACGTGTGCCCCGTGGGCGCGATCGTGGGCGTGAGCTACGTGAAGGACGTGTGGAAGGCGATCAACGACCCGTCGAAGACGGTGATCGTGCAGACCGCCCCCGCCGTGCGCGTGGCGATCGGCCAGGAGTACGGCTTCAAGCCCGGCGAGCCCGTGACGGGCAAGCTCGTGGCCGGCCTGCGCCGCCTCGGCTTCGACAAGGTGTTCGACACCGACTTCTCCGCCGACCTCACGATCATGGAGGAAGGCCACGAGCTCGTGGAGCGCGTGAAGGCCGGGAAGAATCTCCCGATCCTCACCTCCTGCTGCCCGGGCTGGATCAACTTCCTCGAGCACCACTACCCCGACCTGCTCGACATCCCCTCGAGCTGCAAGAGCCCGCAGCAGATGTTCGGCGCGATCGCGAAGAGCTACTACGCCGAGAAGATCGGCGTGAAGCCCGAGAACCTCGTGGTCGTCTCGATCATGCCGTGCCAGGCGAAGAAGTACGAGGCCGCGCGCCCCGAGTTCGCCCCCAACGGCGTGTGGGACGTCGACTACGTGGTCACCACGCGCGAACTCGCCGCGATGCTGCACGAGGCGGGCGTGAACCTCGCCAACCTCGAGGACGAAGACTACGACAGCCCGCTCGGCGAATCCACGGGCGCGGGCGTGATCTTCGGCGTGACGGGCGGCGTGCTCGAAGCGGCCCTGCGCAGCGTCCACACGATGCTCACGGGCGAGAACCTCGCCGGCGACGCGATCAACTTCCGCGCGGTGCGCGGTCTTGACGGCGTGAAGGAGGCGAAGGTGGAAGTGGCGCCGGGCATGATGGTCAACGTGGCCATCGCCTCGGGTCTCGGCAACGCCCGCAAGGTGCTCGACATGGTGCGCGCCGACCGCAGCCGCTTCCAGGCCATCGAGATCATGGCCTGCCCCGGCGGCTGCATCAACGGCGGCGGCCAGCCGTTCATCCACGACGACCGCAAGGGCACGCTCGAGCGCCGCATGGAAGGGCTCTACGCGGAGGACGCCGGCAAGCCCGTGCGCCTCTCGCACGAGAACCCCGACATCAAGAAGCTCTACAAGGAGTTCCTCGGCGAGCCGGGCTCGGAGAAGGCGCACCACCTCCTCCACACGGTCTACCACAACAATCCGCGCGCCTAAGGGCGTGAGGGAAACGGGAATTGCGCTTGTTCGTGGCGGCAAACGGTCTACGGACAGGCGCAATTTCTGTTTACGGAATGCGGCATGCCGAGTGCCGTCATCGCAGACTACGGAGAACGAAATGAAGAAGATCCTGATTGGATGCGCCCTGGCCGCCGCGGTGGCGGGGTGCTGCGACTGCGCGCGGACGAGCGCGCGCAAGCCCGTCGCCGAAGTGAAGTTCGTGGAGCTCGACCCCGGGCACTTCCACGCCGCGCTCGTGCTCAACCGCGCCTACGAGGGCGTGGCGAAGGACGTGCTCGTGTTCGCGCCCAAGGGCCCGGACGTGGCGGCGCACCAGGCGCTCGTGAAGGCGTTCAACACGCGCGAGAAGAATCCCACCGCCTGGAACGAGATCGTCTACACGGGCGACGACTACCTCGCCCGGGCGCTCGCCGCGGACAAGACCGGCGCCGTGGTCGTGCTGGCCGGCAAGAACGACAAGAAGAGCGACTACTATCTCGAGGCCATCCGCGCCGGCTTCAACGTGCTCTCCGACAAGCCCATGGTCATCACGCCCGACGCCTACGCGAAGCTCTGCGAGGCCGCGCGTCTCGCGGACGAGAAGGGGCTCTACTTCGCGGACATCATGACCGAGCGCAACGAGATCACCACGATCCTGCAGCGCGCGCTCGTGGCGGCGAAGGATCTCTACGGCGAGCAGGAGAAGGGCACGCCGGACGATCCCGCGATCACGAAGATCTCCGTGCACCACTTCTGCAAGCTCGTGAACGGCAAGCCCCTGCAGCGGCCCGACTGGTACTATGACGTCTCCCAGCAGGGCGAGGCGATCGTGGACGTGACGACGCACCTCGTGGATCTCGTGCAGTGGGAGGCCTTCCCGGGCCAGACGCTCTCGACGAACGACGTGAAGATGCTCGCGGCGCGTTCGTGGCCCACGCCGATTTCCGCGCAGGACTACAAGACCTCCACGGGATGCGACACGTGGCCGGCCTTCCTGAAGAAGGACGTGGACGCGCACAACGTGCTGCAGTGCAAGGCGAACGGCGAGTTCACCTACCAGCTGCGCGGCGTGAACGCGAAGGTGTCCGTGGAGTGGCACTTCATGCCGCCGGCCGGCACGGGCGACACGCACTACTCGCTCATGCGCGGCACGAAGGCCGAGATCGTCATTCGCCAGGGCAAGGACGAAGGCTACAAGCCGCGCGTCTACGTGAAGCCGCGCGCGGGCCAGGACAAGGCCGCGCTCGAGAAGGCGCTCGCCGCCGCCGTGGCCGACTTCAACAAGACGTATCCCGGCGTGACCTTCAAGGCCGAGGGCGAAGGCTGGACGATGGTCGTGCCGCAGCAGTACGAGATCGGCCACGAGGCCCACTTCAGCCAGGTGATGAACATGTACCTGGGCTGGATGCGGAAGGGTGAGCAGCCCGCCGACTACCTGCCCAACATGCTCGTGAAGTACTACACGCTCGCCGAAGCCTGGAAGGCCAGTCACAAATGAGGCGGGACGACAGACGCGACGATCGCGACGAGGAGCGCGACGACTACGACGCCTTCCGCGAGATGTGCCGGGGGCTCGACCTCGCCGCGCGCGACCGCGCGGTGCGGGAGTGGGTGGCCGAGCCGCATCGTTTCTTCAAGGCGTTCGGCGCCACGGCGCGCGCCTTCCAGCGGCGGCACCCTTCGCCGCGCTGCCGCGTGATGACGTTCGTGGGCGTGGCGGACGACTTTCTGAAGTTGCGTCCGCGCAGGGTGCAGCTGCTGGACCGCACCACGGAGGTGCGCTCGTGGGAGGAGGTCTTTGGCGCGATGGTGCGCGCCGTGGTGGCGCGCTTCCCGGACGAGCTGCGCGAGCTCGACGTGACGGGCTACCTCTCGTGGATGACGAAGCGGGACGAGCAGGAGGACATCGTGGCCGCCTTCTCGCACGGCGCGGTCACGCTCGACTTCACGTCGCTCGAGGAGGCGTTTGCCGCGCTGCAGTGGCTTGTGCTCATGATGGGCGTGAAGCTCAGCGACGTCGTCGTGCAGGTGGATCCCTACGAGGACGACGCGGCCTGGCGCGCGCGTCAGGCGGATCTGCGCGCGAAGCGCGCGGCGGAACAGCAGGAGGCTCGTGAGCGTCATGCTGCACGTAGTAGCGACCCCCATTGGTAATCTGGGGGATCTTTCCCCGCGCGGTCTCGACGCGCTGAAGACCGCCACGCTCATCGCCTGCGAGGATACGCGCCGCACGTGGCAGCTGCTCACGCACTTCGGCGTGCCGCGGCCCGAGATGGTCTCCTATCGCCAGGGCAACGAGGAGCGCGTGACGGAGCGCATCGTGGCGGCCGTGCGCGCGGGCGCGGAGGTGGCGCTCTGTTCGGACGGCGGCTATCCCGGCATCTCCGACCCGGGCTACCGGCTCATCCGCACGTGCGCGCAGGAGGGCGTGCCCTATGACGTCATTCCCGGGGCGAGCGCCGTCAACGTGGCGCTGCTCATGAGCGGGCTTTCCACGTCGTCCTTCACCTTCCGCGGCTTCCCGCCGCGCGGGCCGGGCGCGCTGCGCAACTGGTTCGCCGAAGACGCCGACAAGGAGCACACGCTCATCTGCTACGAGTCGCCGTTTCGCATTGGGGCCACGCTGGAGGCCGCGCTCGACGCGCTCGGCGATCGCGAGGCGGCCGTGTGCATCGAGCTTACGAAACTGCATGAGCGCGTGTCGCGCGGCTATCTCTCCGACCTCGTGAAGGAATTCGCAGGGGCGAAGGTGAAGGGCGAGGTCGCGCTCGTCATTGCCGGGAACAATCCCAAGTTTTGCCGATCCGCTTCAACTTGACGAACGCAAGGCAATTCGGTAGACTATTATCCCGTTTTTTCTCAGGACAACAGGTTTACGAAAAGGACAACATCGGTGAACGTGATACAACCGCTGATTGATCTGCAGGACGTGGATGGCATGATCCGCGAACTGGAGATGGAAGAGAAGGACATTCCGCGCCGCAAGGCTCAGGAGACGGCGCGCCTCGCGGGCGTGAATGCGTCCCTTGAAATCGCCCTGAACCAGTTGACCGCGCTGCAGAAGCGCATTGCCGACGAACGCGCCGAGGCGGCCGATCTGCGCGACAAGGCGCAGCAGACGCGCATCGCCCAGGCCACGATCAGCTCCAACCGCGAACTGCAGCAGTCCTACGTGCAGGTGGACGGCCTCGAGCACGACGCCGACGCCGCCGAGGCGCGCGCGCTCGCGCTGGAGACGGACGAGCTCGCGCATCTGCAGAAGCGCGTGATCGACGCGCAGGCGCGCGTGGACGAGGAGAAGGGCGGCGTGGACGTCAACGTGGGCGAGCTCGATGAGCGCCTCGCGGGCGTGAAGGCGCGGCTGGCGGAACTGCGGGCCGAGCGCACGGAGAAGGCGAACGCCGTGAAGGCGATCGACCCCGGCTTTCTGCTCTACTACGAGCGCCTGAGCACGAAGCGCTGGCCCGTGGTGGTGCAGCTCACGCACGATGGCGTGTGCGACGGCTGCCACATGAAGCAGCCGCCGTTCGTGGCCCAGCTCGTGCAGCACAACGCGGCGGCCGCGGCGAAGGGCCAGAAGCAGCAGCGCGCGGCGTGCACGATGTGCGGCCGGCTGCTGTACGGTGATCTTTGAGTTTCAATTTCTTCGGTGGCCCTGTGCGTGACCGATCGCGCCCGAAAGGGTGAGGAAAGTCCGGACTCCACAGGGCAGGGGACCCGGTTGTCAAGGCCGGGAGCGCGGCGGTAAGCGCCGCGGATGGAAAGCGTCACAGAGAACAGACCGCCCGTCCACGCCTCGCGCGTGGGCGGGTCAGGGTGAAAGGGCGGTGTAAGAGACCACCGGGGCTGCGCGGAAGCGCGCCTGCACGACAAGCCCTCCCCGGAGCAAGATCAAATAGGGAACCGACGGGCGGCCCGTCCGGTTCGCGAAAGGCCTCTCGCCGCAGGGTTTTCGCCCTGCGGTCTGGCGGATCGCGATTGAGGTTCCGGGTTGATTGCTCAGATGAATGATCGGACCCGCAAGGGGAACAGAATCTGGCTTATTCGCCGCAGGGTCACCGAAGGATCTTTTTTTGAGGATGGTATCGAGATGGCGCGAGTGATTGCGATTGACGGTCCGAGCGGTTCGGGCAAGAGTTCCACGGCGAAGCGCGTGGGCAAGGCGCTGGGTTTTCTGCACGTCGATTCCGGCGCGCTCTACCGCATCATGACGTGGCAGTGCCTCGCGCGCGGCGTCGACACGAGCGACCCGGCGGCCGTGGCTGCGTGCGCGGAGACGGTGGAGATCGAGTGCCGACCCGAAAACGGCGCGCTTGCGTTCTATGTGGACGGCGAGGCGCCGGGCGCGCGCATCCGCACGCCGGAGATCAATGCCCATGCTTCGCCCGTCGCGACGGTGAAGGCCGTGCGCGACCGCATCACCGCGCTGCTGCGCGGCATGACGCGCCATGGCGACCTCGTGGTGGAAGGGCGCGACATCACCACCGTCGTCTTCCCCGATTCGCCCGCGCGCTTCTATCTCACGGCTTCCGCCGAGGCGCGGGCCCGCCGCCGCCAGCTCGAGGAAGTCGCCACGGGCGTGGCGCATCAGAGCGCCGAGGCCGTGAAGGCTTCCCTGCTTGCGCGCGACGCGATCGATTCCACGCGCGCCTACGCGCCGTTGCGCAAGGCGGACGGCGCGCTCGAGATCGATTCCACGCAGCTCACGCTCGACGAGGTCGTGCAGACCGTGCTCGACGCGCTGCCTGCGGCGTGGCGCGCGGTCATGCCCGGA
>CAVGKN010000038.1:0-7274 GCA_963629855.1 Lachnospiraceae bacterium | reverse complement strand
CGCCGGGGCAGTCCGCCGTCTTCTACGACGACAATGGCGTCATTTTACGTGGAGGAGTCATCGCATGACACTGCAGGAGGAAATCCGCGCACTCGCGGCGGCGCGCAAGGCCGTCATCCTTGCCCACAACTACACGCGCGGCGACGTGCAGGACGTCGCCGACTACACGGGCGACTCGCCCGAGCTCGCGCGAAAGGCGGCGACCGTGGAGGCGGACGTGATCGTGTTCTGCGGCGTCTACTTCATGGCGGAGACCGCGGCGATTCTCAACCCCGGCAAGACCGTGCTCATTCCGGAGCCGAGCGCGGGGTGTCCGATGGCGGACATGATCACGGGCGAGCAGGTGCGCGCGCTCAAGGCGCAGCATCCGGGCGCGAAGGCCGTGTGCTACGTGAATTCCACGGCCGAGGTGAAGGCCGCGTGCGACATGTGCGTGACGAGCGGCAACGCCGAGCGCGTGATGCGCACGTTCGGGCCGGACGAGGAGATCCTCTTCGTGCCCGACCAGCATCTGGGCGGCCACATCGCGGATCTGCTCGGTCGGCGCTACGTGCTGTGGCCGGGCTATTGCCCCACGCACCAGATGATCACGGTGGCGGGCATCGCGGCGGCGCGCGCGGCGCATCCGGGTGCGCCCGTGCTCGTGCATCCCGAGTGTCCGAAGGACGTGCGCGCGGCGGCCGACCACGCGCTCTCCACGGGCGGCATGTGCGCCTTCGCGCGCACGAGCGACGCGCGCGAGATCATCGTGGGCACCGAGACGGGCATTCTGCATCGGCTGCGCAAGGAGAACCCGGGCAAGGTCTTCCATCCCGTGGCCGAGCGCATGGTGTGCCCGAACATGAAGAAGACGACGCTCGAGAACCTCGCCGCCTGTCTGCGTGAAATGAAGAACGTCGTCACCGTGCCCGAGCCCATCGCTACGCGCGCGCGGCGCACGGTGGAGGCCATGCTTGCCATCCCGTAACGGAGCGTTCGCCCTATGGAGTCTTCCGAGACCGCCGGCCTCTTCGCCGGACTTTCCGCACACGACGTCGAGGCGCTGACGCTGCGCCTCAACGGCGTGCGGCGCACGTATCGCCGGGGCGAGACGGTGGTGCACGCGGGGCTCAAGGCCGAGCGCCTCATGCTCGTGCAGAAGGGGCGTCTGCGCGTCTACGAGAACACGGGCGACGACCGCGCCGTGCTCGTGCGCGAGATCGGGCCGGGCGAGGCGCTGGGGCTTTGGATCCTGTACATGCCGGACGTGACGTGCTGGCCGGGCTCGGTCGAGGCGGTGGAGGAAAGCGCGCTTCTGTCGCTCGACCTGGCGCGCGCGCGGACGCTCTTCGCGGAGGGCGGCGCCGCGGCGGCGCGCCTTGCGGACAACGCGGCGCGGCTGCTCGCGCGCGAGCTCTTCGCGATGTGGCGCAAGGTCTCGGTGATGGACGCCTCCACGATCGAGGCGCGCGTGCGCATCTATCTCACCACGCTCGACAACGAGTCGGGCAACACGGGCACGGTCGTCGCGCCGCTCAACCGCGCGCGCATGGCCGAGTACTTCGGCGTCTCGCGTCCCTCGCTCTCGCGCACGCTCTGCCAGATGCGCGACCGCGGGCTGCTCGCGTGGCGACGCAATGTGTTTGAGATTAAATTTTAAAGGTTAAACGTTAAAAGTTAGCGTGAGCGGTTGTGTTAAAGGTTAGGAGGTTCAACGATGAAACTGCAGTTTTTTGGCGCGGCGCAGACGACGACGGGGTCGTTGCATCTGCTGGAGGCAAACGGGGCGAAGGTCGTGCTCGACTGCGGCCTCTTCCAGGGCCACCGCAAGGAGGCGTTCGAGAAGAACCGCCACCTGCCCTTTGACCCCGCCACGATTCACGCGGCCGTGCTCTCGCACGCACACATCGACCACTCCGGCAACCTGCCGCAGCTCGTGCGCCACGGCTTCCGCGGCAAGGTCTACGCGCGCGAGGCCACGGTGGATCTCTGCGACGTGATGCTGCGCGACTCGTGCTTCCTGCAGCGGCGCGACCTTGAATACGTCAACAAGAAGCGCCGCGCCCAGGGCAAGCACCTCTTCGAGCCGCTCTACGAGCAGGCGGACGTGGACGCGCTCATGCGCCTCATGGCGCCCGTGCCCCTGCACCAGGCGCGCCGCATCGCGCCCGGCGTCACGCTCACCTTCTACAACGCCGGCCACATCCTCGGCTCCGCCCAGGCGCAGCTCGACGTGGAGGAGAACGGCCGCCGCCACCGCATCCTCTTCACGGGCGACCTCGGCCAGCCCAACCAGCCCATTCTGCGCCACTACGAATACCCGCAGGGTGCGGACATCGTGATGATCGAGTCCACCTACGCCGACCGCGTGCATCCGTCGTCGGAAGACGTGGAGGGCCGCATCAAGGGCTATATCGACGACATCGTGCAGCAGCGCTCGAAGCTCATCATCCCCGCCTTCTCGGTGGGTCGCACCCAGCAGATCCTCTACTACCTCAATCGCCTGCTCGCCGCCAAGCGCATCCACCCCCTGCCCGTCTACATCGACTCGCCCCTTTCGCAGAAGGCCACGAAGATCTACGAGAAGCACCGCGAAGTCTACAACGACGACGCCTGCGACCTGCTCAACCAGGGCGTGAATCCGCTCTCGTTCCCCGGCATCACGTTCATCGAGACGCCGGAGCAGTCGATGGCGCTCAACACGCTGCGCGGGCCGATGATCATCATCGCGGCGAGCGGCATGTGCGAAGGCGGCCGCGTGGTGCACCACCTCAAGGCCGCGGTCTCCGACCCGCGCAACATCGTGCTCATCGTCGGCTTCCAGGCGGAGCACACGCTCGGTCGCCGGCTCGTGGACTACGTGGACCCCGTGCGCATCCTCGGCGAGGAGCTGCCGCTGCGCGCCCGCGTGCAGACGATCAACGCCCTCTCCGCGCATGCGGACCGCAACGGCCTCATGGACTGGTTCGACCACGTGAAGACGGGCGTGCGCCAGGCGTTCGCCGTGCACGGCGAGCCCGAGAAGGTCGCCGCGATGGTCGATCTCCTCCACGCCCACGGCTGCGCCAACGCCGTCGCCCCCGTGCCCGGCCAGATCTTCGAACTGTAACGTCACACTCACCAGGAGACATTCAACGATGAAAACGCATTTCAACAACATGGTCATCGCCCAGTCGGGCGGGCCTTCGATGGTCATCAACCAGTCGCTCGTGGGGGCGGTGCTCGCCGCGCGCGCGGCAAACGTGGGCGCGCGGATCGGCCGGATCCTCGGCGCGCGCCACGGCATCGCCGGCATCCTCGGCCGCGACTACGTGGATCTGCGCAAGGTCGACGAGGCCAAGCTGCGCGCGATCGCGGAAACGCCCAGTTCCGCGCTGGGATCCTGCCGCCTCAAGCCCACGGCCGACGACTGCCGCAAGATCTTCGAGGAATTCAAGCGCCTCAAGGTCGGCTTTTTCTTCTACATCGGCGGCAACGATTCCGCCGACGCCGCGCGCATCGTCGCGGACGAGGCGGAGAAGGACGGCTATCCGCTCGTCGTCTACCACATCCCCAAGACGATCGACAACGATCTGCGCAGCTGCGACCACACGCCGGGCTTCGCCTCCGCCGCGCGCTTCGTGGCGAGCGCCATCAAGGGCGACGACCTCGACAACCGCGCGCTTGGCGGCGTGAAGATCGACGTGGTGATGGGACGCGACGCGGGCTTCCTCACGGCCGCCTCCGCGCTCGCCCGCGCGCACAAGGGCGACGGGCCGCACCTCATCTACCTGCCCGAACGCCCGTTCTCGCTCGACGGTTTCGTGGCGGACGTGCAGGACGCGATGGCGAAGCATGGCCGCTGCGTGGTGGCCGTCTCGGAAGGCATCCGCGACGAGAAGGGGGCTTCGATCGGCGCGCGCTTCGCGGGCGGCGAGAAGGACAGTCACGGCAACGTGCAGATGAGCGGCACGGGCGCGCTCGGCGACTACCTCGCCAAATACCTGCGCGAGCACGCGGGCGTGAAGCGCGTGCGCGCCGACACCTTCGGCTATCTGCAGCGTTCCTTCCCCGGCATCGCCTCGAAGGAGGATTCCAAGGAGGCGCGCGCCGCCGGCGCCGCCGCCGTGAAGGCCGCGCTCGCCGGGCGTCTCGCCAAGGGCACCATCGCGATCGTGCGCCGCCCCGGCAAGGACTACCGCGTCGCGTTCGAGCCGCAGCCCATCGCCAACGCCGCCAAGGAGACGCGCAGCGTGCCCGACGCCTATATCGCGCCGAACGGCCACGACGTCACCAAGGCTTTCCTCGACTACGCGCGTCCGCTCGTCGGCGACCTTCCCCACTGCGAGATTCTGTGAAAACGCTGTTCATCATCGACCTTATGCCGTTTCTCTACCGCGGGCACTTCGTGTTCCTGCGGAGTCCGCGCATGACGACCACGGGGCTCAACGTCTCCGCGCTCATCGGTTTCGCCAACGGCGTGACGTCGATTCTCGGCGAATACAAGCCCACGCACGCCGTGCTCGCAATGGATCCGGGCGGGCCGACCTTCCGCCACGAGGCGTATCCCGCCTACAAGGCGCAGCGCGAGAAGATGCCCGAAGACCTCGCCGCGAACATCCCCTACGCCTTCGAACTCGCCGAGGCGCTCGGCATTCCCGTCCTCCGCAAGGACGGCTTCGAGGCGGACGACGTGATGGGCACGCTCGCCGCGCGCGCCGCCGCGGACGGTTTCGAAGTCTACTGCGCCACGCCCGACAAGGACGCCGCGCAGCTCGTGGGGCCGCACATCCACCTCTTTCGTCCCGGCCACGGCAAGGACGCGCCGGAAGTCTACGACGAGGCGCGCGTGAAGGAGCACTGGGGCCTCGCCTCGCCCGCGCAGATGATCGACTGGCTCGCGCTCGCGGGCGACGCCTCGGACAACATCCCCGGCGTGCGCGGCGTGGGCGAGAAGACGGCCGCCGCGCTGCTGACCCAGTACGGCACCGTGGAGGAGATCCTCGCCCACGCGGGCGAGATCAAGGGCAAGCTCGGCGAGAAGATCGCGGCGAGCGCCGAGGACGCGAAGATGTCCAAGTTCCTCGCCACGATTCGGCGCGACGTGCCGCTCGAAATCGACTGGGCCGCCTTTGCGCGCGGGCCGCTCGACGCGGAGAAGGTGGCGGCCGTGTGCGCGAAGTACGAGCTCTCGCGCCTCGCCAAGCGCCTGCTCGGCACGGCGGCGCCGACCGTCGTCGCGCCGCAGGCGCCCGATTCTGCCGCGGCCGCGCCGCTGCAGACGCTCGCCGACGTGCCGCACGACTACCGGCTCGTGCAGACCGAGGACGAGGCGCGCGCGCTCGCGCAGCTCCTCGAAGCGGCGCCGAAGTTCGCCTTCGACACCGAGACGACGGGCATGAACGCGCGCACGGTCGATCTCGTGGGCATGAGCTTCGCGACCGAGCCCGGCCGCGCGTGGTACGTGGCCGTGCCGCCGCATGCCGCCGCCGCCGCGCAGGCGGGCGACGACCTCTTCGCCCACGCCGCCGCCACGTCGCCCGCCGCCCGCGCGCGCGCCGAGCGCTTCGTGCAGCTCTTCGCCCGCGCCTTCGCCGATCCGACCAAGACGCTCATTGCGCAGAACGGCAAGTACGACCGCGCCGTGCTCGAACGCTACGGCATCGTCTTCGGCTCGCTCCCGCACGACACGATGCTCGCCCACTACGTCACCGACGCCGCCGCGCGCCACAACATGGACGCCCTTGCGCGCGAGTTTCTCCACTACGATCCCATTCCCATCACGCGCCTGATCGGCGAGAAGGAGCGCGGCCGCGCGCAGAAGAACATGGCCGACCTCGCCCCGGAGCAGATCCGCGACTACGCCGCCGAAGACGCCGACGTCACGCTGCGGCTCGACGCCGTGCTGCGGCCGCGCGCCGCCGAGGCCGGCGCCCTCGCCGCGCTCGAGCAGAGCGAGGAGCCGCTCGTGCCCGTGCTCGTGGAGATGGAGCGCGCGGGCGTGAAGATCGACGTGCCCGCCCTCGGCGCCTACGGTCGCGCCCTCGACCGCGAGATCTCCACCCTCACCGCCGAGATCGCCGCCTACGGCGCGCCCGGCCTCAACCTCGATTCGCCCAAGCAGCTGGCGGACTTCCTCTACGTGAAGCTCGGCCTCAAGCCCGCCAACGCGAAGAAGCTGCAGAACGGCCTCTACTCCACCGACGAGAAGGCGCTGCAGTCCATCCTCGACGACCACCCCGTGGTGCGCAAGATCCTCGACTACCGCGCGTGCTCGAAGCTGAAGTCCACCTACGTGGACAAGCTGCCGCTCTGCATCGATCCGGCCGACGGGCGCGTGCACACCACGTTCTCGCAGGCGTTCACCGAGACAGGGCGGCTCTCCTCCTCCGACCCCAACCTGCAGAACATCCCCGTGCGCACGGAGCGCGGCAAGCTCATCCGCGCGGCGATCGTGGCGCGCGACGCGGACCACGTGCTCCTTTCCGCCGACTATTCGCAGATCGAGCTGCGCATCATGGCCGCGATGAGCGGCGACGCCTCGATGCTCGACGCCTTCGCGCACGGGGCCGACATCCACCGCGAGACGGCCGCGCGCGTCTACGACGTGATGCCCGCGCTCGTCACGGACGACATGCGCCGCACGTGCAAGATGGTCAACTTCGGCATCATCTACGGCATCTCCGCGTTTGGGCTCTCGCAGCGGCTGCACATTGCGCGCAAGGATGCGGCGGGGCTCATCGACGCCTACTTCAGGAACTATCCGAAGATCCGCGCGTTCATGGAGACGGCGATCGCCCGCGCCCGCGAGACCGGCTACGCCGTCACGGCGCTCGGCCGCCGCCGCACGCTGCGCGACATTGCCTCGCGCAACGCCACCGCGCGCCAGGCCGCCGAGCGCGACGCGATCAACACGCCCATCCAGGGCACGGCCGCCGACCTCATCAAGCTCGCCATGGTGCGCGTGGACCGCGCGCTCAAGGCCGAGCGCCTCCGCGCGAAGATGATCCTGCAGATCCACGACGAACTGCTCTTCGACGTGCCGAAGGACGAAGTGGAACGCGTCTCGGCGCTCGTGAAGCGCGAGATGGAAGGCGCAATGGCGCTCGGCGTGCCGCTCGAAGTCTCCATCGGCACCGGCGCCAACTGGCTCGAAGCGCACTAGCGCGGTGGACGAAGCCGACTCTACCGCATCTCGAAGACGAGGGTGCCGCCGTGGTCGTGTTCCTTCGCCGAGAAGAGACCGTCGAGTTTCTTTGCGAACGTCTCCTTGCCGCCCATCGCGGCGACGAGTCCCGGCACGTCGTGCAGTACAT
>CAVGKN010000037.1:0-7427 GCA_963629855.1 Lachnospiraceae bacterium | reverse complement strand
ACCCTGCTCGCCAAGGCCATTGCCGGCGAGGCCAAGGCGCCGTTCTACTCGATCAGCGGCTCCGACTTCGAGGAGATGTTCGTGGGCGTGGGCGCGAGCCGCGTGCGCGACCTCTTCGAGCAGGGCAAGAAGAACGCGCCGTGCATCATCTTCATTGACGAAATCGACTCCGTGGGCCAGAAGCGCAACACCGGCGGCATGACCGCCCAGCGCTGCGCCGACCAGACGCTCAACGCGATGCTCGTGGAGATGGACGGCTTCGGCTCGAACGACGGCGTGATCGTGATCGCCGCCACGAACCGGCCCGACATCCTCGATCCCGCGCTGTTGCGCCCCGGTCGCTTCGACCGTCAGGTGCACGTGGACCTGCCCACGCTCAAGGGCCGCGAGGACATCCTCAAGATCCACGCCGCCAAGGTCAAGCTCGCGCCCGACGCCGACCTGCAGCGTCTTGCGCGCGGCACCTCCGGCCATTCCGGTGCGGATCTCGCGAACATCATCAACGAGGCGGCGCTGCTGGCCGCGCGGCGCAATCTCGAGGCGATTCCGCAGGCCGTGCTCGAAGAGGCGCGCGACAAGGTGTTCTGGGGCAGCGAGCGGCGCAGCGCCGGCTTCACGCGCAAGGAGTACGAGACCACGGCGTGGCACGAGTCCGGCCACGCGCTGCTGCAGCTGCTGCTGCCGCACGCCGACCCGCTCCATAAGGTGACGATCATTCCGCGTGGCCGCGCCCTCGGCGTGACGATGACGCTGCCCGAGCGCGACGTGCTCAACCGCTCGCGCGGCTACTTCCTCGACGAGCTCGCCGTGCTCGCCGGCGGCCGCATCGCCGAGGAGATGCATACGAAGGACGTCTCCACCGGCGCGGCGAGCGACATCGCCTACTCCACGCAGATCGCCCGCGCCATGGTGTGCCGCTACGGCATGAGCGCGCGCTTCGGCTTCCAGACCTTCGTGGAACCCAACGCGCTCGCCGCCGAGGAGGCGCCGCCGCCCTACTCGCAGAAGACCGCCGAGGCCATCGACGAGGAGGTCAAGCGCCTCGTGGACGTGGCCTACGCCAAGGCCGCCGAACTGCTCAACGCCAACCGCGACAAGCTCGAACGCCTCGCCACCACGCTGCTCGAGAAGGAGACGATGGACGGCCGCGAGGTCGAGGCGCTTGTTGGCATCTTCAAGGAACACCCCGAAGACGCCGCGCCGGCTGCTGAACCCGCCGCGCCGGCCGCCGAACCCGCCGCGCCGTCGGGCGCGCAGGAAGGAGACTCCGCATCATGACCTGGATCTGCCGCGAGCGCGCGCTCGACCTGTCGCGCACGCTCATCATGGGCATCGTCAACGTCACGCCCGATTCATTCTCGGATGGCGGGCTCTACTACAAGCCCGGCGAGGCCGTGGCCCGCGCGCGCAACTGCGTGAAGGAAGGCGCGGACATCGTCGATCTTGGCGGCGAATCCACGCGTCCCGACGCCACGCCGCTCAACTGGCAGGTGGAGTGGAACCGCCTTGAGCCCGTGCTGCGCCTCGTCGCGCGCGAACTGCCGAAGACGCCCATCTCGGTCGACACGTACCATCCCGAGACGGCCGAGCGCGCGCTCGACCTCGGCGCGTCGATCATCAACTGCGTCTACAGCGAGCCGCTGCCCGCGATGCTCGCGCTCGCCGCGCGCACGCGCTGCGGCCTCGTGGCCCGCGCGCGTTCGGCGGAGGAGCACGCGGCCCTGCTCGCGCAGGCGGCTGCCGTCGCATCGTCCACGCCGTTTGCGCCGGAGCAGCTCGTGATCGACCCCGAGATCGGCTTCGGCACGACGCGCGAGGAGGATCTCGCCCTGATTGGCGCGCTGCGCCGCCTCGCCCTGTGCGCGCCCGTGTGCGTGGGCGTGTCGCGCAAGCGGCTCATCAAGAAGCTCACGGGCGAGAAGGCCACGGGTAAGAACCTCGGCGGCTGCCTCGGCGCGGCGATCTGGTGCGCCATGTGCGGCGCGAGCCTCGTGCGCGTGCACGACGTGCGCGAAACGCGCCAGGCCCTTGACGTGGTGCAGGCTCTCGCCCACGAGGCACCCGCGCAGGAGGGCTCCTTGGCATGATCGCAGCCATCGACTGGACGACGATCGCTGACGGCTTCTGGACGTATGTGCCGGACGTCGTGCAGATCGCGATTCTCTACGTCGCGATCTACTCCGTGCTGAAGGCCGCGCGCGGCTCGCGTTTCGGCCAGGTGCTGATGGGCGCGGGCATTCTCGTCACCGCGCTCGTCGCCTTCACGTTCCTCTTCCAGTTCGACGTGCTGCAGAAGATCCTGAGCGGCATCCTCATCTACCTCGCCCTCTCCACCGTCGTCCTCTTCCAGCCCGAAATCCGCCGCATCCTCGAAACGGTCGGCGCGGTGCTCACCGAGGACAAGAAGCGCCGCGGCCCCACGCCCGGCGAACTCAGTCTGCCCGAACGCCTGGCGGACGCGCTCTTCTACCTCGCCAAGCGCCGTCTCGGCGCGCTCGTGGCCCTGGAACGCGCCATCTCGCTTTCGGGCTATGAGGCGACGGGCGTCACGCTCGACGCGCAGATCTCCACCGAACTGCTCGTCTCCGTCTTCACGCCGCCGCTGCCCCTGCACGACGGCGGCATGATCGTGCGCGGCGGTCGCATCGCCGCCGCCCACTGCCTCTTCCCCGTGTCGGACAACCAGGTCGGCCTCTCCGCCTCCGGCATGCGCCACCGCGCCGCCGTGGGCATCAGCGAGGAGACGGATGCGCTCGCCATCGTGGTAAGCGAGGAGCGCGGCCTCATCTCCGTGGCGCACAACGGCCGCCTCACGCGCTATCCCGATCTCTCGAACGACACGCGCAAGGCGCTTGTGCGCTTCATCGGCAAGGCCATCCCGCGCACGCGCACGCTCAATGAAGTCCTCTCGGACTGGATCGACCGCCTGAGCCGGAAGAAGGAGCAGAAGACATGATCAAGCAGCTGAAGGAACGTCTGATGCGGCGGCTGGACGCGCTTGCGCCCACGCGCATCGCGCTCGACACGGCGCGGTGCTTCACGCGGAACCCGTGCGGCCTCCACGCGGCGGGGCTCACCTACTTCGCGTTGCTCGCCCTCGTGCCCGTGCTGTGCCTGATCATGGTCTTCGCGAAGACGTGCGGGGCGGACGGCTTCGCGCGCGAACAGATCAACGCGCAGATCGACGCCTTCGTCTCCGACCTCGAGAAGGGGGCCGATACGCCCGCCGCCTCGGCTGCGGCGACGCCCGCGAAGGCGCAGGAGGACGCCACGCGCCGCGCGGCCACGCGGGAGCTCGCCCGCCAGGCGCGCGACGTCTCGAACGATCTCTTCGACCGCATCGCCGCCTTCAACGTGGACACGCTCGGCTGGGTGGGCTTCATCCTGCTGGCCTGGACGGTGATCTCGACGCTCGGCCAGGTCGAGACCTCGATGAACGCGATCTGGGAGGTGGCGAGTCCTCGTCCCGTCTGGAAGCGCTGCGCGCTCTACCTCTTCATCACGCTCGTGGTGCCGCTGCTGGCGGCGCTGGCGCTGTCGCTGCCGATTCTGCGCGGGGTCAAGGCGGTGCTCGACGCGACGCTGGGCGCGACGAGCTACACGAAGTGGGTGGGCGACGCGCTCGTGGCGCTGCTGACGTCCCGCGCGTTCGGCTTCTGCGTTTCGCTGGCGTTCTCGGCACTGACGTTTGGCTTTCTGTTCAAGGTGATTCCAAACCGTCCGGTGCGACTGCGGGCCGCGCTGGAAGGGGGGCTTGTCACGGCGCTGCTCTTCGGCGCGCTCGTGCGGGCGTGCACGACGGCGGGCATGGGCATTGCGAAGTCGAGCGTGCTCTACGGTTCGTTCGCGGCCGTGCCGATTCTGCTCGCGTGGATGTACATGAGCTGGCAGGTCGTCCTGCTGGGGAGTTGTTTGACCTATGCGCTTCAGTGTCATCATGATCACGTGCGCGCTCTGCCTCGCCAGTGAGGCGGCGCTGCGTTTTTCGGAACCGGTCTGGCGCGCGGATCTTGGCATTTCGCTGCCGGGCCTCGTGGGCGCGGTGGGCGAGCCGCTCGATCTGCCGCGCGCCGAGTCGTATCTCGTCACGGAGGCGGGCGTTACGCACCTTGAGGATCGCTACGAGACGTTCGACCTCTGGACGCTCGCAACGCTGCGTGGGCGCTGGAGCGACGCGGCCGGAAATCGTCTCTGGCTGGCGCGGCTCGACACGCGCCCGCCCGAGGACGCGCCCGGCGTCACGCGCACGCGCCGCGCCGCGCGCGCCGCCCAGGCCAACCGCGCCGTTGATCCGAAGAACGTCGTGCAGCGCGACGAGGCCGCCGTCGCCATCTCGCCCGTCGATCTCGGCCGCGCGGTGCGGCCGCGCCGCACGCAGCGCCGGAACATCGCGCAGCTCACGGCCTATGTCGTCACGAACGACCATGCGCTCGCCTTTGCGTTCCGTCCCGTCGATGCGGCGAACAAGCGGCTCGGCCCTTGGTTCCTCGCCGTGCTCGAGGCCGCGCCCGAGGAGGACATGGACGCCGTGCGCGCGCGGTTCGACGAAGACTTTCTCGACCGCGTCTCCATTCCCTCCGCCGCCGCGCGCCGGTCGCTGCCGAAGCCGCCCGCGCCGCTCGGCAAGGACGCGACGGAGGATGAACTGCTGCGCGCCGACGTGCGCGCCCAGGTGGCGAACTACGATGAATGGGCGAGCGTGGACGCCGCCGACGTCACGGTGCTCGACGACCTCGATCCGCTCGTGCGCGCCGCGTTCATTCCCGCGCTCACGAACGGTCTGCCCCGTCTTCGCCAGGCGTATGCGGCCTGCGCGCCGTCGTCGCTCGCGGGCACGAACGCGCTCGCCGTGGTGCGCGTGTTCCGTTCGCGCGAGGAGTATCTGGCCTACGTGGGCGTGGAGCAGAAGTGGACGGCCGCGCTGTGGAGTCCGCTGCGCCGCGAGCTCGTGCTCTACCACCCTGAGGGCGGCACGGAGAGCCTGCTGCGCACGGTGTGGCACGAGGCGTTCCACCAGTACATGGCCTATGCGGGCGCGATGATCGACAGCGCGCCGTGGTTCAACGAGGGCCACGCGCAGCTGTTCGAATACGCGCGCTTCGACCGCGACGGCGCGATTTCCTTCGGGCGCGACGAACGGGCGGCCGAGTTCGTGCGCACCTACGCGGCGGATCTCGCGGAGATGCTGCCCGCCGTCATGGAGATGGACTACCGCGCGTTCTACGCCGGCACGCAGGAGGAGATCGCCGCGAAGTACGATCTCGCCTGGTCGATCGCCTACTTCCTGGAGGTCGGCGCGCCCAAGCTGCGCTTCCAGCCCTATGCGAACCTGCGCGCGGACTACATGGCGGCGCTTGTGAAGACGCGCTCCATGCACAAGGCCACGCGCGCGGTGTTTGAGGACGAAAAAGGCCGCGACGGATTCGTCGCGGCCTGGCTCGCGTTTTGGCGCGAGCGCTAACCTCAAACAACAACAACAACAACAACAACTAACTAACCACCGCTCAGGAGACCACAACAACGCTGTTCAGCGTGCCATGTTCATTCTGAACGAAATCGAGATTCTCGGGATCGGCGCACCACGTGCCATCGATCACGAACTTGTATTCATAGCGCCCAGGAGCCAGCTTGATGGAGGTCGTGTAGACGCCCTCGTCCTTCTTGTCCAGCATCTTCTTGCCCGTGGGATTCCACTGGTTGAAGCTCCCCGCGAGATACACGGACTTACCGACATCGGCGCGAACGGTGAACGTCACGCTCTTCTCGGTGGCCTTCGGCGCGGCGACCTTGCGGGCGCACGGCTTCTTGGCTGCAACAGTCTTGACTGCGGCTTTTGTCTTGATCTTCATCTTGTTTGCTCGACTCTCTGCCTCCCGAAAAGCCGAACGAACCTGGCTTCCCGAAAAAGCGGCATATAGTATGGACTTTTTTTCCGCCTTTGTCAAGGGGGTGAGAATCTTTTGGGAAAATTTTCAGATGCAGGGGGCAATGGCAAGACATGACCCGCATTTATGGTATACTATGTGCCATGCGAAGCACTGAGCAGATTCCATAAGGAAAGGCAACAATGAAGAAACTCATGATTCTCTCTGGATCGCTGGCGGCGTGCGTCTTTGGCGCGATGGCCGAGACGATCGACGTGCCGGCGGGCCAGACGGTGAAGGTGGAGGCTGGGCGCGTGTTCACGGGCGCCGCGCTCGTGAAGACGGGGGCGGGAACGCTGGACCTCACGGGGGCGGCGCTGCGCAACGCGGGGCTTGAAATCCGCGAGGGCGCCGTGCGCCTTGAGGGCGGCAAGAAGGTGGGCGCGACGACGCGCTATGTGCGCTGGACGATCACGAAGACGCGTCCCGGCAAGGGCGGGGCTCCTGAGTACGCCAATTCGGGCGCGCAGTTCGCCGAGTTCCTGCTGTTCAAGGACGGCAAGCCGGTCGCGCTGCCGGCGAAGGCCAAGGCCATCGGTTCCGGTGCCGAAGGCTGCGAGGGCACGGGGAAGGGCATCGACGGCAACGTGGACACGAAGAGCTATTCCGGGTCTCCACTGGTGGTGGACTTCGGCGAGGAGCTGTCGTTCGACGGCTATTCCTACGTCACGGCGAACGACGCCATTGGCCGCGACCCGGTGAGCTGGAGGCTCGAGGCGGGCGTGGCGGATGCGGATGACGCGCAGATCGGCTGGAGCCCGATCGCGGGCGAGAACGACTTTACGCCCGTGAAGGAGCGTAAGACCGCCGTCGGCAAGATCTTCCCCGTTTCGGCGTGCGACGTCGTGCCCTACAACTATCCCGTCACCGTGTGCGGCAAGGGGCGGCTCGTGCTGCGCAACGTCAACGAGACGCTGGAGACGGCGTCCGGTACGGGCGAGATTGCGCTCGAAGGTTCGTCGTCCATCGCCTTTACGGCGGGTGCAACCTTTGCCGGAACGGTCTCCGGCAGCGCGTCGGTCGTCTATCAGAAGTAATCTTACGGAGTGAAACCTATGAAAATCAAGCATCAGTCCATTCTCGTTGCAGGGGCGCTGGCTCTTGCGTCTCTCGTGTCGTTTCCGTCCTTTGCGGCGGGCGCCGGCGCCAAGAACGTCACGACCGTCTCGCCGTTCGTCAAGGAATGGGAGAGCACACGGCGCGCGGAGACGCTGAAGTGGTTCGCGGAGCATCAGTTCGGCAAGACGCCCGTCGGACGGCTTCCTGACCAGGTGATCGGCGAGACGTCCGTCTCCTTCACGAACGCGGGCATCCGCATCAACATCACGTGCTGTCTGCCGAAGGGTGCGGACGCCGCGCATCCCGTGCCGGTCTTCCTCTTCGGCGACCATAGCGGAAGCGAGAAGCCGCCGTTCGTGCAGGAGGTCTTCGCCGGCATCCCGACGAATTCCATCACGGCGCGCGGCTACGCCTACGTGCGCTGGAACTTCAACGACGTCTGCC
>CAVGKN010000036.1:0-7505 GCA_963629855.1 Lachnospiraceae bacterium | reverse complement strand
CGTCACGATCCAGCGGGCCTTCTCGTCGAAGGCGCGGGCGTTGTCGTATTCGGCAGTCTGCTCGTAGGGCGTGAGGCCGTCGTGGCCGGACTGCGGCGCGTCGAGCGAGACACCGCGCGACTTGTTTCATGTTGTCGTCGCTCTTCATTGCGGCGAAGAGTATATCACAATTTTCATTTTTTTTGCCGTCCCCCCTTGACAGTCGGTGGGGAAAAGTGTTTACTAGTGTCAACTTATGTCAAAGCCAGGTCCACAGACAGCCGAGGCCGCGCCTCGTACCCAGACCAGCCACGCTCCGCGCGCGCTGATGGGCACGTACTCGCGAAACCTCGACCCAAAGCGGCGCCTCACGATCCCTAGCGTGTGGCGTACCGCTTTGGGGCCTGACTTTGTCTATGTGATGCCCGACCCGAAGCGGCGCTGCCTGCAGCTGCTCGCGCAGGACGCGATGGAGGCGCGGATCGCGAAGTACCGCGAGATGGCGCTGGGCGACGCGGAGATCAACGCCGCGCTCGACGCGATCGGCGCGGCCTCCGAACTGCTGGAGTTCGACGTGCAGGGCCGCATCCGCATCAACGACGACCTGCTCGCCTACGCGAATCTCAAGGGCTCGGTGGTGCTCAAGGGCGGCGTGCGCATGGCCACGATCTGGCCGGCGGAGAAGACTGCGGAGGATATCTCCACCCGTGTCGAAAAGCTGGGCGACGCCCTGGCGAAACTGAATTTCTGAGGAGGGCCGAACGATGCATGTGCCAGTCCTTCTTCGGGAAACCATCGACGCGCTCGCCGTCCGCCCGGGCGGCGTGTACGTGGACGGCACGCTGGGGCGCGCGGGTCACGCGCGGGCGATCCTCGCGCGGGCGGGCGCGGGCGCGACGCTCGTGGGCATCGACCGCGACGAGCAGGCGCTCGCGGAAAGCCGCGACGCGCTGGCGGCGGTGGCGGGCGCGCGCGTGGAGTTCGTCCACGGGCGGCATGGCGATCTGGCACAGCTGGTACGAGAGAGAGGTTTCAATGAAGTCGATGGCATTTTGCTGGACCTGGGCGTGTCGAGTCCTCAGCTGGACGAAGCCGGACGCGGCTTCAGTTTTCGGCGCGATGGACCCCTTGACATGCGGATGGATCGGTCGCGGGGTCTGACGGCGGCGGAGCTGGTGGCGACGCAGGGCGAGGAGGAACTGACGACGCTCTTCCGCGCGCTGGGCGAGGAGCCGCAGGCGCGGCGCATTGCGCGGGCGATCGCGCGGGCGCGGGAACAGGCGCCGCTGACGACCACGGGGCAGCTCGCGGCGCTCGTGGAGCGCACGGTGGGGCGCCATGGGGCGCATCATCCCGCCACGCGCGTCTTCCAGGCGCTGCGGATGGCGGTGAACGACGAAGTGGGCGAGCTCGAGCGCGCGCTCGCGGGCGGCCTCGGGCTGCTGCGTCCGGGCGGCCGGTTCGCGGTGATCACCTTCGAGAGCCTGACCGACCGGATCGTGAAGCGGTTCTTCGCCGCGCACGCCGGGCGCGAGGTCTCGCTGCAGCAGGGCGGCGCGCGCTGGGAAGGCGAGCTGCCGCGCGTGCGCCTCGTCGCGCGCCACGCGGTGACGGCGACGGAACAGGAATTGAACGAGAATCCACGGTCGCGCAGCGCGAAGCTGCGCACAGCGGAAAGGATCTGACGACATGAGAAGACAACGGAACAAGAAGATCAAGAAGAACGCGACGTTCAAGACGAGCTCCATGGGGGCCTCGGCCCTGCTCGTCACGGGCGTGATGATGCTGATGGGGTTCTACGTGCTCGATTCGCGCTGCAACGCCATCACGCGCGAGATCGGCAAGCACGAGAAGCGCTATGCGGCGCTCGAGGCCGAGTGCGTGCGCGAGTCGGCGCGCTGGGAGGGCCTCAAGGTCACGAGCAAGCTCGACGAGAAGCTCAGCCGCTTCGGACTCGAGATGCGCTATGCGCGCCAGGACCAGGTCGTGCGCATGACGGCGGACGGCCGCCCCGCGGTGGGCCAGATCTCCGTGGCGCGCGCGAAGGCGCGCATGCGGGCCTCCGAGATCGCGCGGCGCTGAAGAACGGAGGCGGGGCGTGGCGCTGGCCCAGCAGAACAACTTCTTCCGCTTCTTCCTGCCGCTGATCGTGGTGGGGGGCGTCACGGCGGGCCTCGCGTGGCGGCTCGTGGTGCTGCATCTCGGCTTGAAGGAGGACGGCCCCTCCGCGCCGAACTACAACTTCAAGCGCACCATGCAGGGTACGCGCGGGTCGATCCTCGGCGCGAACGGCGTCACGTTCGCGAAGACGATGCCCGTGTGGGAATACGCGCTTGACGCCCAGGTGGCGACGAACGAGCTCTTCAACGCGCGCAAGCCGCTCTCCGCCGCGCGTCGCATGGAACGCATCCGGCTCGTCGCCGACTGCCTGGGCCTGCCGCTCGAGACCGTGCTGGACGCCTATGCGCGCACGAACCGGCGCTACCAGTTCCTCGCGCGCAGCACGGATCAGGAGGCGCACGACACGCTGGTGCACCCCACGAACAGCCTGCGCGAGATCGCCGTCAGCGAGAAGCAGGTGCGCGTCTATCCGCAGGGAAACATGCTTTCGCACGTGCTGGGCTTCGTGAGCAAGGACCCCACGAACATGGTGGGCGGCGCCGGAATCGAGCTGCGCTACGAGCGCTACCTCAAGGGCACGCCCGGCCAGGTGCACGGCGCGAAGGACGCGATCGGCCGCGAAGACCGCAGCCGGCGCGACCTCGACATCGACGCGCGTCCGGGCTGCGACGTGTACCTCACGATCGACTCGAACGTGCAGTACGAGACCGAGAAGGCGCTGCGCGAAGGTCTGGCGCGCCACAGGGCGGAGCGCGTCTGGGCGATCGTGCTTTCCGTGAAGACGGGCGCCGTGCTCGCCATGGCGGCGGCGCCGGACTTCAGTCCGGCGTTCTTCAACAAGGCCACGGCCGACGCGCGCAACAACCGCGCGATCTCGGAGATCTACGAGCCCGGCAGCGTGATGAAGACGATCACCGCGTGCGCCGTGCTCAATGAGGGACTCGCCGGGCCCGACACGATGGTCAACACGAAGCGGAACGACCCGAACTACTACCGCCTGCCGGGCGACGCAGGGCACGTGTGGGACGAGTACATGAGCGTGCGCGACGCGCTCGTGCACTCCTCGAACATCGTCTTCGGCAAACTCGGCTGCGATCTCGGGCCGCGGCGGCTCTACGAGTACATGACCGCGTTCGGTCTCGGCCGCAAGACGGGCATCGAGCTGCCGGGCGAGCAGACGGGCATCATTCCGCACTGGAAGCAGTGGGACAAGGTGAAGTGGTCGCGCGCGCCGATCGGCCAGGGCGTGGCCGTGACGGCGATCCAGCTGGCGGCGGCCTATGCGGCGATCGGCAACGACGGCGAGCTGCTGCGCCCCTACGTCGTCGAGAGGGTCGTGCAGGCCGACGGCACGGAAATCTACCACCATCCCCGCGAGGTGGTCGGGCGGCCGATCGCGCCCTCCGTGGCGCGCAAGGTGCGCGACATGATGACGGGCGTGGCGAAGAAGGGCGGCACCGCGAAGCGCGCGGCCGTGCCGGGCTACACCGTGGCGGGCAAGACCGGCACGGCGCAGATGAAGGCCGGGCGCGGCTATTCGTCCAACGAGTTCAACGCCTCGTTCATCGGCATCGTGCCCGCCACGCGGCCGGAGGTCGTGATTCTCGTCACGTACCAGAAGCCGTTCTACTGCCGCAGCCGCGCCACGTCGGAGGCGGCGGGCGTGCCGATCTTCAACCACCAGGGCGGCCTCTGCGCCGCGCCCACGTTCCGGCAGATCGCCGCGGTGGCGCTGCGCTATCTGGAAGTGGAACCCGACCTGCCGGACGACGTGCCGGAAGAGGACGACGAGGAGGAGACGGCGAAACCATGAACATCTACGGCATCACGGGCACGAACGGCAAGACCACGACCACGTGGATTCTGCGCGAGTTTCTCGGCGGCGGCGGCCTCGTCACGACGGTGGAGGTGGATACGGGCACGCGCCGGTTCTCCTCCGGCTACACCACGCCGCCGCTGCCCGTGCTCAAGGAGATCTTCGCGGAGATGGAGGCGAACGGCCTCGCCAACTGCGTGATGGAAGTCTCGAGCCACGCGATCCACCAGCGGCGCACGGGCGACACCGTGTTCGCGGGCTGCGGCTTCACGAACCTCACCGAGGACCATCTCGACTACCACAAGACGATGGAGGCCTACTTCGAGGCGAAGGCCGACCTCTTCCGGCGTCTTGCGCAGACGAACCCGGGCGCGCCCGCCGCGATCTGCGTGGACGGCGACTACGGCCGGCGGCTCGCCGCGCTGTGCGACGCGCTGCCGCTGAAGATGGTGCGCTGCGGCTTCGCGGCGAGCGATCCCGCGCTCATCGCGGCGATCCGGGCCACGTGTCCGCTCGTGGGCCGCTACAACGTGCAGAACGTGCTGCTCGCGGCCGCGCTGGCGGAGGCGGCGGGCGTGCCGCGCGCGACGGTGCTCGCGAAGCTGCCCGCGCTCACGCCGCGCTGGGGCCGCCTCGAGCGCGTGGCGACGCGCAGCGCGGCGGAGGTGTTCGTGGACTACGCGCATACGGACGACGCGCTCGCGAACGTGCTCTCCACCGTGAAGGAATTTGCCCAGGGCCGCGTGTGGGCCGTGTTCGGCGCGGGCGGCGACCGCGACACGCGCAAGAGGCCGCTCATGGGCGCCGCGGCCGCGCGCTTCGCGGATCGCCTCGTCGTGACAAGCGACAATCCGCGCAGCGAAGACCCGAACGCGATCATCGCGCAGATCGTCGCGGGCATCCCGCCCGGCGCCGTCTACGTGGTGGAGCCTGACCGCCGCGCGGCCATCCATCTCGCGCTCGCGCAGGCCCGGAAGGGCGACGTGGTCGTGGTGTGCGGCAAGGGCCACGAGACCACGCAGACCATCGGCAAGCAGGTTCTCCACTTCGACGACAGGGAAACATGCGCGGCATACTGACATCCTCCTTTCTGCGGCTCGCCCTCTGCGCGGGCCTTGCCGCCTTGTGCGCGGGCTGCGACACGATGGAAACGCCGTGGGTGCGCGGCACGATCGTGCACGGGCTGCCGCGCCTGGAGCGCACGTTCCCGCCGGACGCGGCGTTCTTCGTGGACTGCACGGAGAAGCGCGTGAAGGAGGTCTTCGAGAAGGCGCTGCGGAAGCGCGGCTTCACGGTTGCGAAGACGCAGGACGAAGGCGACGTGGTCGTGAGGGCCACGGTTACTGCATGGGAGTTCAACGACATTGGCTTCAGTGGCGCGGGCGCGCGCGACGACATGGAGCTTTCCGTGGCGCTCGTCGACCGGCGGCGCGAACGCGTGCTGGGGCGCGCGAACATTTCGGTGCGGTCGGATTTTCGGATTATCGGGAAGTACGTGGATGAACTTGTGGATCACCCTTGAACAGCAGGCCGTGTGGCGGGCGACGGCCGAGACGCCGAAGCCCGACGTGTCGTTCGTGCCGCCGCTTGAACGCCGTCGCCTGACGGGCGTGGAGCGCGCGGCGCTCGCCGTCGCCTGGCAGGTGAGGCCGCCGGAGAACACGGAGATTCCCGTGGTCTTCGCGTCGCGCTGGGGTGAAATCGGCGTGACGGCGAAGCTCATGCGCCAGTTCCACGAGGACGGCGAGATGTCGCCGGCGGGCTTCTCCGCCTCCGTGCACAACGCGGCGCCGGGCGCGTTCTCGCTGCTCACGAAGAACCATGCGCCCTACACCGCGCTCGCGGCGCGCGCGCGGTCGCTGGAGGCGGGGCTGCTGGAGGCGCTCGTGCATCGCGCGCGGATTCTTCTCGTCTATGCCGAGGAGGCCACGCCCGACCTCTACGCGGGGGCGTTCCCCGATCCGCAGACGGGCCGCGCGCTTGCCGTGCGCCTCGCGCCCTGCACGGCGGAGACGCCGGGCGCGGTGGCCGTGACGTTCCACCACGCGGATCTGCCGCCGGCGGACTTCGAGGCGTTCGTCGATTTTCTCGACGGCCGCGCCGACGCCTTCGCCACGGCCGACGTCGCGCTCACGCGGGAGGCGCGCGCGTGAGCACGCGCCTGCGCCGCATGGGGCGGAGCGCGCTGGGGGGCGTGTTCTTCGTGCTCTTCGGCACGGGGGCGCTCGCGATCGGCGGCCTGCTCTTTCCGCCGCTGCTGCTCGTGAACGCGCGGCGGGCGATGCGCGCGCTCGTGCGCCTGAGCTGGAAGGCGTTCGTATGGGGCGGCCGCCTCACGGGACTCTTCCGCGTGGAAATCTCGCCCGAAGACCGCGCGCGCCTCGCCGCCGCGCGGGGCCGCGTGGTCGTGGCGAACCATCTCACGCTCATCGACGTGGTGGTGCTCGCCGTGTTCCTGCCCGATGCAACGGCGCTTGCGAAGGCGGCCGCGCGGGGCAACGTGTTCTACTCGTGGATCGTGCGCGGGGCGTTCCTCGTGAACGACGAACCCGCGCGCGCGCTGGCGGCGGCGCAGACGCTGCTCGCGCAGGGCGTCGATCTCATCGTCTTCCCGCAGGGCACGCGCGTGCCGCCGGGTGCGCCGCTCGGGCCGCTGCGGCGCGGCGCGGCGCAGATCGCCCTCCACGCGGGCGCGCCGCTTCTGCCCGTCACGCTTACGTGCGACCCGCCCGTGCTCGGCAAGGGCCAGCCGTGGCACGATCTCGCCGACCGCACGATCGTCTGGCGTCTGCGCGTGGGCGAGGAGATTCCCGTGACGCCGCCGCGCGCCGCCGCCACGCGCGCCGCCGCCGTCGCGTTGACGGAGAAGATTCGCGCGCGTCTTGAACACAAGGAGGTTGTAGGATGATTCGACGGCTTTCACTGCTGCTGCTGCTCGCGTGCGCGGGCTGCGCGACCACGCAGGAACGCGCGACGCCGCTCGCGGTGCGCTACGGCGCGACGCAGGTCGAGACGCGCGCGCTCGTGGAGGCGCTGCGCGCGCACGTCACGGGCACGACCGTGCAGGCGATCAACGGCAGCTGGCGCGACCAGGTCTTCCAGGCGCAGTGCGTGCTGAAGAACGAGAACGGCGCGCTCACGGTCGTCTTCCTTGCGCCGCAGATGCGTCTCGTCACGATCGTCGTCACGCCGCCGCACGCGATCCGCTGCACGCGCGCGCCGCGCATTCCGCGCGCCTTCGAGCCGGAATACGCGCTCGTGGATCTCGCCTTCACGCAGCTCGACGCGGTCACGCTGCGCCGCGCGGTCGGCGACGCCCTGCGCATCGACGACGACGGCACGACGCGGCGCATCCGCACGGCCGCCGGCGACGCCGTGGCCGAAATCACGCGCCGCCCCGACGGCCTCGTCGTCTTCCGCAGCCTCCTTCACGGCTACACCTACGACATCAAGACCGTCTTTACAAACTGAATCGGAACTGGTAGACTGGTTCTACGCATTTGAAATGAAATGAGACACGACATGAAGAAAACACTGATTGCCGCTTTCGCGTTTGCCGCCGCCGTCGCCGGCGCGGCGGACTATCCCT
>CAVGKN010000035.1:0-7660 GCA_963629855.1 Lachnospiraceae bacterium | reverse complement strand
GAACTGCTCCGTACGCTCAACGCGCGCGAGCGCAGCGCGATCCTGCTCGTCACGCACGACCCCATGGTCGCCGCCGCCGCCACGCGCGTTCACTTTCTGCGCAACGGCGCGATCGCCGCCACGCTGGAGACGCAGCACGATCCCGAGCGGATTGCCGCGCGGTACCTGGAGACGTACAAATGATGCTGCGCCTGATGCTGCGCGGCCTTGCGCATGGCAAGGCGCGCTTTGCGTGCGCGGCGGCCGGCATTGCTGCGGCCTGTGGCGCGCTCGTGTTCATGTTCTCGCTCACGGCGACCAACACGATGCAGGCGCCGGCCCGCGCTCGCGCGGCCTCCGCCCCCTGGGGCGCCTGGCAGTTCGAGGGGAAGGGCGACCTCACCCTCAGTCTCGTCTCCTGCACGATCGACTACCGGCCCGGCGGGCGCGTGCTGCAGGGGCCGCCGATGCGCGCGGTGATCGCCGCGGCGCCGTCGGAAAGCCCCTACGCCGCGGCGCCGCTCGTCGAGGGCCGCTGGGTCGATGCGGCGGCGCCGGCGAGCGAGATCGTGTGCACGCGGCGCGCGCTCATGCGCTTCGGGCGCGGCACGCCGCCGCCTCTCGGCACGGAGATCAAGTTCGTGGGGCGCGCGGGCACGCTCACCGCGAAGATCGTGGGCTACCTGGCGGACGCGCAGCTGCCGATGGGCTGGCCCGACGTCTTCGCGAACGCGGCGGCGTTCAAGGTGCTTGCGGATGAGGAGCACGGCGCGCTCGCCCTCTGGAAGACGGCGCCTGAGACGCCGTCGCCGCAGCTGCTCACGCCCACATCGGAGCGTGTGGTCGGGGGCTTCAAGGGCGATGCGGAACGGCGCATGGACTACGCGCGGCCGCTGCTGCTCATTGCGGCCGTGCTCACGGCTCTCTGCCTGCTCGTCAACTCGCTGCTCCTTTCGGTGGAGGCGAACCGGCGGACGCTCGCGACGCTGCGCACGGTGGGGCTGACGCGCGGCGGCGTGGTGGCGCTCGTGCTGGTCGAGGCGCTGTTCGCCACGGTGATCGGCTTTGCCGTGGGCGCGCTCGGGGCGATGGGCGCGCTCGTGGCCTACGTGGCGGCGCTGCCCGCGGCGTTCCCGATGGGCGTGGCGTTCGCGTGGGGCGCGATGAAGGGTGCGTTCACGTGCGCGCTCGTGCTCGCGTGCGTGGCGGCGCTCTTCGCGCTGAGGCCCGCGCTCGCGGTGAGGCCGCTCGACGCGCTTGAGGAGCGTCCGCGCCGCCGTCGGCGCGGCATGGCGGTGGCGTTTGCGTGCGGCTTCGCGGCCTTCGTGGCGGTGGAGGTGTGGGGGGCGTCGCTCATGCGCGGCTTCGTGCCGAGCGCGGAATGGCCGGACGCGATCGTCTCGATTCTGCCGGAGGGCGTGAGCGCGTTCGACATTGAGAAGCTTCGCCACCTGCCGGGCGTGAAGCGCATTTCCGAGCTTGTGCCGCTTCAGGTCAACTTCGAGCCCGAGGAGGAGATGGCGGGCTGGGGCGGCGGTCGTGGCGGCGGCCGTGGCGGTCCGCGCCGCCGGATGTGCCGCAACGCGCTGCTGCTCGCGGCGGAGGAGCTGCCGCGGTTCCGCTTCGTGGAAGGCACGTGGGAGGAGGCGGCGCGGGCGATTCGCGAGACCGACGGCTGCGTGATCGTGCAGATGATCTCCCGCGCGCGGAACCTCCACGTGGGCGACAAACTGCGCCTGGCGCTTCCGGGGCGCGGCCCCAAGCGCGTGGCCGAGCTGCCGATCGTCGGCGTGGTGGATCTCAACTGGCACATGGTCACGAGCCGTGGCCTCGTGCGCGGCCTCAATGGCGCGTCGATGATGACGGACGGCGCGGTGTTCGTGTCGTTCGACACGATCGAATCGCTCGATCCGCGCCCTGCCGCCGTCACGAAGATGACGCATCTCTGGCTCGACTACGAGCCCGCCTTCCTGAAGGAGAAGGGCGTGTTCCCGGCCGGCCGCGCCGTGGAGGCCGAAATCGCCAAGACGCTGGGGCTGACGTCGGCGCAGGCGCCCTCGACGGTGCGTCTGCACGCGCGCGACGAAGTGGCGGATGGCACGCTCGCGCACGGCGACGACCTGATCGGCGAAATCGCGCGCGTGCCGTTCGTCTTCCTGGCGATTCTCGCGCTCGGGTTCATCGCGATGCTCGTGGCGGAGAGCGATGCGTCGAAACGCGAGTTCGCCGTGCTGCGCGCGGTGGGCGCCACGCGCCTGCAGCTCGCGACGCGGCTTGCGGGCACGGCCCTGCGCACGGCCTTCTGGGGCGTGGTGTTCGGCTTCCCCGTCGGCGCGGTCGCGGGCTGGCTCGCCTCGTTCAAGACGGGCAGCTTCTGGCCGGGGCTGCCGCATTACTTCGCGGTGCCCTGGGCGGTGGTGGCGGAAGGCACGGTCGGCGCGCTCGTGTTCGTGCTGCTCGTGGCGATCCCCACGTCGCTCGCGCTCCTGCGCCGTCGCCGTTGATTCCGGGAACGACGATGGAGACTCCGACACGTTCCTCAGATGCGCCGGCGTTGGCGGGCCAGAAGGCGTTCGCCGACTATCGCCTGTGGTGGTTCATCACGCGGCGCTGCAATCGCGCGTGCCGCCACTGTCTGCGGCGTGGCATCGGGGATGTGGGCGCCGAGCTCGACGCGCCCACGTGCCGACGCATTCTGCTCGATTGGTGCGCGTGGCTGCGGCGGCATGGGCGCACGTCGTCCATCGAGTTCGGTGGGGCGAATCCGCTGCTGCGCGAAGACCTGCCGGATCTGCTGCACATCTGCCGCGACGCGCAGGACGAGGGAATCTTTGTGCGCGGCATCCGCATTCTCGCGAATCCCGAGACGCTCACGCCCGCCTACGTGCGCCTGATGGCCGACTGCGGTGTGAACGACTTTCCCGTGAGCATCGACGGTCTGGAGGCGACGAACGACGCGATGCGCGGCGCGGGCAATTTCGCGGCGGCCGTGCGCGCGCTCGACCTTCTGCGCGAGGGCGGCATTCCCACGTGGGTCAAGTTCACGTGCGTGAAGCGCACGCAGGCGGAGTTCGAGGCCGTGCGCGCGCTTGCGCGGGCGCATGGCGTGGAGAAGGTCGTGCCGGGGCGCCTCATTCTCGAGGGCGGCGGCCTTGACTGCGCGGATCAGGCGCTGTCGGACGACGAGTGGGCGGCGTTCACGCGGGAGCATCACATCGCGCCGCCGCCGTTCCCGCCGCCGGGCGCGCGCACGGGCGGGCACTTCGTGGTCATGGCCGGCGGCGAAGTGCGTTCCAATCGTCGCGGCCCGGTGATCGGCCATCTGCCTGACGATTCCTTCGACGACCTTCTCTCTCGGGTCGCGACGGCTTCGCCTGGTCGCGTGAACCTTTCGGTTCCTGCCGGCGCTTAAACTTAAATTTGAAGTACGCAAACAAAATCCAAACAGGAGTCGAAGACTTGTGAAGAACATGAACAGATGTTGGCTGGCGGCGGCGGCGCTTGCGTGTGCGGGCGCGGTCGCGGACGAGGCGAAACCGAAGACCGAAGAGCCCAAGGCGACGGTGAAGGCGGCCGAGGCGGCGAATGCGGTGGAGACGAACGACGTCATCCGCGTGCTCGTGCTGGCCGATCCGATCTACCAGTCGTACCAGACGCGCACGACGGACTCCTACTCGCGCATTCCGATTGATCCGATGGTGCTGCCGGCGAGCGTGAACCAGATCTCGCAGAAGGTGCTCAACGACACGGGCGCGATGTCCACGCGCGAGGTGACGGCCTACACGCCCGGCGTCTACAACTTCAGCGACGAGCAGCATCTCTACAGTTTCGCGAAGTTCCATCTGCGCGGCTTCGCGCAGTCCAACGCCTGGCGCGACGGCATGCGCAACTACGGCAACAACGTGGTCGACCTCGACTCGCTCGAGTCGTTCGACGTCGTGAAGGGGCCGAACAGCGCGCAGAGCGGCTACGCCGAGGTGGGCGGCTACATCAACTACGTCACGAAGGGCGCCTCGCTCGACGACGACGGCTACCGCAACCAGGTCACGCTGCGCGCGAAGGACACGGGCATGTGGAAGGGCACGGTCGAGACGGGCGGCAAGGTGCTCGACAATCTCGCCACCTACCTGCAGGTGGGCGTGCAGAATGGCGAGACCTTCCGCGAGCGCAAGAAAGACCTCGTCACGGTGACGGGCGGCGTGGCGATGCAGCTCGACGACCAGACCACGCTCGACCTGCGCGGCACCTACACGCACGAACGGCGCGATCCCGACTACGGCGTGCCGTTCGTGAACGGCCGCCGCGTGGGGAGCATCCACAAGTACTGGTCCTCCTACGGCAGCCTCGACGGCCTCGAGCTCGACGACCTCTACGGCGTGGCGACGCTCACGCACGAATTCTCGCAGTCGCTCAAGTCCCGCACCAAGGTCTCCTTCCACGAGTACCGCTGCGACATGGACGCGCTGCGCTTCCCGAACTGGAACGCCTCGCGCGGCACCTACCTCTCGCGCATGGATCTGAGCCGCATGTCGCTCTTCGAGATGCAGGGCAACCAGGACGTGACCTGGACGTGGGATGACGGCGACTGGCTCGCGAACACGCTCGTCGTCGGCTTCGAGGGTCACGTGAACAACTACCGCTGGGCGCGCCGCTGGTACAACAACGCCGCCGCGATCGACTGGGACCGCGGCCGCTACGTCGCGAACGGTTCGCCCTCGCTGCTCGCCGGCACGGCGCAGCGCACGAACTACTACTCCTTCGCGCCCTACGTGCAGGACGAGGTCGTGCTCTTCGACCAGCTGCACGTCATGGGCGGTCTGCGCTGGGACTGGGTGCAGAACGAGAACAAGGCCGCGGGCGGCGACACCTGGACGATCGGCTACGACGACCACCTCTCCGGCAACATCGGCGTGCTCTGGGAGGCGCTGCCGTGGCTGCATCCCTACTTCAACTACGCGACGAGCTTCCAGCCGCAGTATCCCGGCACGCTCCTCGTGGGCGGCAAGCGGGCGCGGCCGGAGACCGGCGAGCAGTTCGAGGTCGGCGTGAAGATGCCCGTGATGGACAACCTCCAGCTCGGCGCGGCCGTCTACCACATCGAGAAGCGCAACGTGGCGCGCGCGATCGGCACCACGGGCTATTCGGACGTGGACGGCGAATATCAGGCGGACGGCGTGGAGCTCACGGCGCAGGGCGAAGTGGGCCGCTACGTGGAAGTGATCGCCGCCTACGCCTGGAACAATCCCGAGGCCGTGAAGGTCGCCTCGTCCTCCTCCTACCACAAGGGCTCGATGCTCGTGGGCATTCCGCGCAACTCGGGCAGCCTGTGGGGCGTGTGGCACATGGAGGGCGTGCGCTCGCCATACGGGCTGCGCGCGGGCGCGGGCGTGCAGGCGATGAGCTCGCGCGGCGTGGACGAGGCGGGCGCGTTCGACCTCGGCGGCTACTGCACGCTCAACGCGGTGATCGGCTACGGCTGGGAATACGCGGCGAAGAAGCTCTGCGACGTGCAGCTCAACTTCTACAACCTCACCGACACGGACTACTACGACTGCGCGTCGAGCGGCACCGGCGGCAACTACTGGGCGATGCCGGGCGCGCCGTTCGGCGCCATGCTCACCGTGCGCTTCACGTTCTAGGATGACGACACCTCTGTTCAGATGGGCTTTCCTGGCGGCGCCGCTCGCGGCGTTGGCGGTGGAACTTTCCCCGTGCGGGGATGTCACGCCGGCCGTGCCGCCGTGCCGCGCCGTGGTGCAGGACGCGAACTACGCCGAGATGGCGTTGATCGCCGCGCCGCGTGGCGCGACGCTCTTCGCCGCCCCGCCCTCCGAACCCTCGGCCTGCGTGTTCTGGCGTCGCATCCCCGGCTTCTCGCCGACGAACCGCGTCACTTTCGCGCGTGGCTTCGGCAACGCGCCCGTGGCGGGCTTCGCCTTCGACCGCGAGCTGCTGCTCGCGCTGAAGCCCGACGTCATCCACGTCGATCCCGTGCAGCTCGCCCACGCGAAGGGCTGGTCGCCCGCCGTCGTCGAGACCGTGCGCACCACGATCGCGCCGTTCTTCGCGAACCGCTTCAGCCGCGACTTCAACCCGCCGCGCGACGCGCCCGGCTATCGCTGCTACACGATTCCCGAGCTCGCCACGCGCATGGCCGCGCTCTACGGCGACACCGTGCGCACGCCGCGCGTGCTCGCGCTGCTCGCGCAGACCGAGCAGACGATCCGCGCGCGCCTCGCCGGCGTGCCCGCTCCGCGCGTCGCGCTCCTCTACTACGGCGGGCGCGGCCGCATGACGCCGTTCCGCCTCGCCAACGCCCGGGGCGACGTCGGCAATGGTCAGGCCCAGTACCGCGTGCTCAACGCGCGCGACGCCTGGGAAGGGCGCTCCTTCGCCGACTACGCCGCGCGCGGCCCGGGGCTCTCGCTGGATCTCGAGACGCTGCTCGCCGTCGATCCCGACGTGATCGTGATGCCGTTCTGCGGCGCGGCCCCGCCCGAGCACTACCACGCGCAGGGATTCAAGGGCCTTCTCGCCCTGCGCGAGCATCCCGTCGGGAAGCGTCTGCGCGCCTTCCGCGACAACCGCGTCTATCCCGGCGGCACGCCGCTGCAGGGCCCCGTGGTCTATCTGTTCCCGCTCGAGATGGCGGCGAAGCAGCTCTACCCCGCCGTCTTCGGCGCCTGGCGCGCGGATGGCGCGTATGCGCCGGACGAGTGCCTCTTCTCCCGCGCCGCGCTCGCGGCGGCGCTCAACGCCGAGCCCGGGGAGAACCGCTGATGCGCGCGTGGCTGTGGCGTTTCCGCTTTCCGCTCTTCCTGCTCGTCTCCGCCGCGGCGCTGGCGGGCGGCTGTGCGCTGCAGCTCCTCACGGGCGCGTACGACGTCTCGGCGTGGGACGCGGCGGCGTGGGACGTGGTGCGCACGCTGCGTCTGCCGCGCGTCGTGTGCGGCTGCGCGGTCGGCGCGGCGCTCGCGTGCGCGGGCGCCGTGTTCCAGGCGATCACGCTCAACGAGATGGCGAGTCCCTACCTGCTCGGCGTGAGCCAGGGCGCGGGACTCGCGGTGATGCTCGTGCTCGTGCTCGCGCCCGCGCTCACGCCGCTGTTGCCGCCGCTTGCGATGTGCGGCGCGCTCGGGGCGTTCTTCCTCGTCTACGCGATCGCGTGGAAGGGCGGCGCCACGCCCGTGCGGCTCGTGCTCGCGGGCGTGATCCTCGGCGCCGTGGTTGGCGCGGTGCAGACCGCCCTCGTGTTCCTCTTCGACGACCTGCAGATGGCGCAGACCGCGCTCTCGTGGCTCACGGGTTCGCTCGTGGGCGTGGGCTGGGGCGACGCGAGGCGCGCGCTGCCGTGGGCGGTCGCGGCGATCGGCGGCATGTTCGTGCTTGCGCGCCACCTCGACATGCTGCTGCTCGGCGAAGACGGCGCGCGCGCGCTTGGCGTGCCGGTGAACCGTCTGCGTTTCGTGCTCGCGCTGCTTGCGGCGCTGGCAAGTGCGAGCGCCGTCTCCGTGGCGGGGCTCGTGGGCTTCGTGGGGCTCGTGGTGCCGCACGTGGCGCGCGTGTTCACGGGGCCGAACCACCGCCGTTTGCTTGCGGCCTGCGTGGTGGCGGGGCCTGCGCTGCTCGTCGTCTCGGACGGCGTGGCGCGGCTGCTCGCGCGGCCGATGCAGCTTCCGGT
>CAVGKN010000034.1:0-7766 GCA_963629855.1 Lachnospiraceae bacterium | reverse complement strand
TTTTTGTCCCATTCAGCCCCGTATGGCAAGAGCAGAGTCTTTTAATGCGTCGGCCGTACGGCGTTCGGTGGATGTGGTATACTGTTGGACACGCGAAAGGTGGGCGGGTCGAGGGACTCGGCCCCGCAGACGAGCATGACGGCAACGGACACATCGATTGTTCTGACCGCGACGGTGGCAACGCCGGCGCGTGGGCGCGGCTGTAACCTCGGAGCAGGGCCGGCGTAGACAAGGCGTCACAACCCGAACGAACAGGAGACTTCCCATGAGCAAGCTGACGATTTCCACATCCGAAAAGGCCACGCTGTCCTTCTCCATGGACCAGATCCGCAGCATGGTCAACTACGTGAGCGGCAAGAACAAGGGCTACGTGCGCCTCATGCGCGCGGCCGACGGACACCTGCAGCTCGAGAAGTTCAACAACAAGATCGACGTGGCGCTCTCGATGCGTTCGCGCACGGGCGCGGACGAAAGCCGCATCCTGCGCGCCGCGCTCGCGCGCTCGCTCACCGCGAACATGTTCGGCGCCACGGCCGAGCAGAAGGACTCGGTCGAGCGCCTGCTGCTCGGCGCCGCCGACGCCGCGACCGCCGGGAAGCCGCTCTCCCGCCGCGAGATCCGCAACGCGCTCGCCAAGTACGACAAGATCATGAACACGCCGTACGCGCGGCAGAACCTCGTGCGCGGCATCCTCGAGACGGCGTCCGCGAAGACCGCCTACGGCGCGGCCGGCGTGGAGCAGTTCGCCGCCGAGCGCCTCGGGCTCAAGCACGGCTTCATGGACGACTCGTTCGGCGACTCCTACGCGGAGGACGCCGCGCGCGTGCCGCAGTGGGACGCGGAGCAGGACGCGAAGCGCGTCGCCTTCGGCGATCAGCACGACGTGCACGGCGCGCGCCGCGCGGGGCGGCCGATGAAGATGAGCGAGACCGACTTCGTCGGCCTGCTCTCGCTCCTGCAGGCGCGCGCGGACCGGGCCGTGCAGCGCTGCCGGCTCGAGGGCGAGCTCGCGCAGGCGCTGACCGACGCGCTCGGCGATCCGCGCGATCCCTTCGCCGACGCGGGGCTCTCGGGCGAGGTCAAGGCGCGCGTGCGCGCGGCGCTGAGCGACCTGCTCGAGGCCGAGGGGGTGAATCCGCGCCTCGGCGCGGGCGGCGCGTTCGGCACGGCCGGCTTCGTGCTCTCGACGTTCCTCGACACCGTCGTGCCCGCGCTCTTCCGCCAGGCGCGCGAAGACCTGCTCGCGCTCAACGACGGCGCGAAGAAGCCCGTGGACGCGAAGAGTCTGCTGTCGCCGGACGTCCTGCTCGGCCACGCGCGCGACTTCTTCGCCCGCGTCTCCCGCCTGTCCGACGCCTACGCCGCCGAGGAGGCGGGCGAGCCGAACGCGATCCTGGCGATCTTCGCGCAGCAGCGCGAGGACCTGCGCGCCGCCGGCGTCTTCCGCGACGCCCGCGGGGCGATCGGCTTCAACTCGGCCATGCCGAAGGCCGACCGCACGAAGGTGGTGGCCGAGATCGTGCGGAACTTCCGCGCGCTCAAGCCCGAGGAGAAGATCGCGCAGCTCGCGGCGGCGTACGTGCGCGAGACGTGTCCCGCCGCGGTCGAGGCGCCGGTGCCGCGCCGCGAGGACATCGCGCAGGACATGATCGACAAGGCCGTGCTCGCCGCCAAGGTCAACTACGGCGAGCGCTGGAAGGCCGAGAACGGCAAGTACTACAATGGCGAGGGCGTGCTCGACTTCGTGGGCGACGCGAGCGACGTGGCCGCCACGCTCGTCAACCAGTACGGACGCGGCGGACTCGACGCGCGCCGCCGTCTGTACGCGGATCTGCTCGAGACGCGCCTCGGCCGGCTCGTCAACGCGCGCCTCGCGGCGGCGGCGGGCCATTCCGCCACCACGCGCCTGCATCTCGACGCGAGCGGACTCGACGCGCTGAAGACGAACCTCTCCGTGGCGACGCGGCTCGCCGTGGCGTTCGACGAGGCGTTCGAGGCGCGCGCCGCGAAGACCCGCGGCGCGTGCGCCCGCCTGCTTCGCACGCTCGAGGCGCGCGGCGCGATCACGGCGGACGAAGCCGCCTACGTGCGCGACCACGTGCTCGCCCGGGCGCTGCGCGACGTGCAGGGCGCGGTGCGCCGCCAGATGCTTGTCGCGCTGCCCACGCGCGACGTCGACGACGTGGAGGAGGCGCTCGCCGCCGGACGCGCAGACGTGGAGAAGCGCGTGCGCGGCGCGATGCGCGAGGCGATCGCCTCCGTGCACCGCAGCGTGGAGTTCATCGGCCTCGCCCAGAAGCTCGGCGGGGCGAACGCCGCCACGATCACCAATGCGAAGGTGGTGGACGAGCTGCTCGTGGGCGTGAACGATCCCGCGCTCGGCCGTCTGCGTCCCGCGCTCGACCGCCTGTGGCAGGAGCACGTGGTGAACCGCCTCGCGACGCTCAAGGAGGCGAAGAACGCGCCCGACGGCGCGGCGTTCGCGGAGTCCACGATCGCGTCCTTCCGCGCGAAGGGCGAGGCGCTCGTGAAGAAGGCCACGACCTTCCGCGCCCATGCGCGCGCCTTCGTGCTCAAGACCGTCACCCACGTCCTTGAGGCGAACCTCAAGAAGACGGAGGGCGCGTGGGCCGACTACGCCAAGGGGCTCACCAGGGCGGAGGCCAAGGCGTTCGTCGCCGAGCTCGCCGAAGAGGTGCTCTCGCGCCGCACGGACGCGATCGACCGCACGCTCGAGCACTTCCTCGAGCATCCCGAGGACTACGACAAGCCCGGCAGTCTCGACAACATGCTCCTGGAGCGCGTCGTCAACGAAGAGGGCGTGGACGGCGTGGGCATGGCGCAGCGCGACGTGATCCGCCAGCGCGGCGAGGTGGTGGCGCGCTGGATCGGCCGGACGGACGACGACATGTCCGCGTTCTTCGACGGGCGCGCGGCGGCGGCCGCGGCGCGCCTGGGCGAGGGCGCGGAGCTGCCGGGCGCCGTGGTCGCGGCCCTGGCGGCGCCGGGCGCGGCGCGCGTGCAGAAGCGCGTGACCGACCTGAGCGTGTTCTACGCCGGCAGCCGCACGAAGGCGGCGTTCGACGCCCGCGTGGCGGACGAGATCGTGGCGCAGGCGCAGCCCGTCGTCACGGCGTTCGCGAAGGCGGCGCGCGCGTTCCGCGCCAGCCTCGGGAAGCTGACGGGCGACTATGCGTCGCTCGGCGAGAAGTCGATCGAGGCAGAGGTGCGCGCCACGCTGCTGCGCGCCGCGCAGTCCAGGGATCCTGCGCGCGTGACGGCGAAGGCGCTCGGCGCCGACCTCGTGCACGGGCTGCAGCTGCGCCTCGAGAACAAGATCGGGCAGATCCGCGCGGACTTCGACGAGTATCGCGCGCTCGTGGAGAAGGCGGACGCGCAGGCGGTGCGCGCGAAGACGGCGTTCGTCGAGGCGTTCGCGAAGGCGGCGGCGGACGGGCGCCTGCCCGAGAGCGTGGTCGCGCACGTCAACGACGTGCTCGTGCCGCGTCTCAACGCGGTGGTGGACGCGCACGTGTGCCGCGCGCCGGCGCGGTTCCTCGACACGCGGTGGCTCGACGCCTTCTGCGGCGACCTCGTGGAGAAGGCCGAGATGCTCGTGCAGAGCGCGCGTGAGCTTGACGTGGGCGCGACGGAGCCGGACGACGTGAAGTACGTCTTCCGCCGCGCGGGACTCGACGTGGAGCCCGGCACGGCGCTCTTCGCGGAGATGACGACGCTGCTGCACGACTTCGGCCGCACGGCCGCGGTGCAGGAGCGGCTTGCGCCGGCGATGGTCTCCGCGATCGACGCCACGTTCGCGGCGGTCGTGGAGCGGATCGGCGGGAAGGGCGCGCCCGGCGACGCGGGCCAGGCGGCGAAGGCGTTTGCCGCGTCGCTGTACGACACGCTGGCGCGCGTGCCCGGGCGGCTCAACCTCGCCGCGTTCAACACGATGTCGTATGACCTCGCGCGGACGCTCTTCGAGCAGTGGCTCGACGGCTACGAGAAGACGTACCCGCTGCCGACGACCCAGCTCGAGGGCGGCGCGACGGTGCGCAGCCTCGCGGAGGGGATGTTCGCGCAGCGCTATCACGACGTGGCCACGCGCCTCGCGCAGAACGAGACGGTGGACGAAGGCCTGCTCTCGGAAGGCTTCATGATGCAGCTTACGGCGTTCTTCGGCACGACGGCGCTCAACGTGGCGCTCGACGAACTCGTGGCGGGGCAGTCCCTCGCGCTGCTGGAGGAGACCACGGGCGTGAACCGCGCGCTCTACGACGTGGAGGCGTTCAAGGCGGACACGCAGCGCGCGGTGTCGCCGACGATGATCGCCGCGCTCGCCCGGAACCGCGCGGCGCTCGAACTGCATCTTGACGGCGCGATCCGCGCCACGCGGCGCGACCTTGCGCAGCTCGACCTCACGAGCTACGAGGGCTTCGCGCGCTGCGCGGAGCAGGTGCGGGAGATCTTCGCGCGCAATGCGCACGTCGGCCTCGACGCGCTCATCGACCGGTGCGGCGCGCGCACGAGCGCCGAGAGCGCGATCCTCGCGCTGCACGAACAGGTCGGCGGCCTCATGCACGGCCTCGTGGCCCGCCTGCAGGTGGAGCTCACGGGCAAGCCGGGTTTCGACGCGATCTGCGCCACGGGTTTCCTGACGAACCTCGTGCGCGCCTACGAGACGCGCCTTGGCCAGCTCGACGACGATCTGCGCCGCCAGGTCGAGACCGGCCGCTTCGACGGCCTCTCGGCCTACTCCACGGCGGGAATGGACGCCTTCAAGACGCTGCGCCACGACCTCGCCCATGGCAAGGACGAACTGAGCCAACAGTACCAGGCCGTGATGGAGATCCGCAAGGAGGCGCAGAAGGGCGTGTAACCCCGGCGCACCGTGCGCGTAGACAGTTCGAAGCACGACATCAAACAAAACTTTTCAGAACACTTCCAACAGAACAGGAGCCTTCCCATGGCGATCACATTTGACACGTTTCGGAACTTTGCGGCGCAGGCCAACGTGCGCAACAGCAAGGACATCTTCATCAGCGGCGCGGACAAGTCCGGCCTCGCGACGCGGCGCGACGCGGGCAACCGCGCGCTCGCCGCGCGCGACGTGCGGCTCGCGCAGACGCAGGACAACGTCTATCTGCGCGGCCAGCTGCTCGCCGCGGTGCGCAACGCGCTCGGCGGCGAGAACAACAACGTGTTCCGCAATCTGCAGAAGATGCTCTTCGGCATCACGGCGGAGAATCCGGCCGTGAACATGGAGATCGCCTCGAAGCCGCTCAAGATGCGCGACGTGCGCGTGGCGCTGCAGTCGGTGGAGATCCGCCTGGCGCAGCGCGAGGTGGAGGCGCAGCTCAACGCGCGGATCGACGCGACGTTCGCGTCGCCGGAGATCTCGGCGCGCAACCGCGACCTCATCCGCGGCGTGCTCACGAAGGCGATGGTCGCCGCGCAGAACGCCGACCACTTCGTGTCGGTGGAGACGCTCACGGGTCCGGGCTCGGTGTTCGACATGATCAAGGATCTCGCGAAGAAGCCGACCGGGCTCATGCGCACCGTCCTCCTGGCGCAGTCGCTGCCGGGCGCGCAGATCGGGACGTTCCTGAAGGCGCGCGCGCAGTTCGGCGGGTGCGCGATGAACTACGGCATCGACCGCCGTCTGCACGCCGCGATGGATCAGATCGCGACGCTGCCCGCGAAGAAGTTCACGCCCTACAACCTCTTCAAGATCGCGTTCCCCACGTGCACGTGGCCGCGCGAGCTCCCGAAGAACGGGCCGATCACGGGCACGGCCGCCGACGTCGCGGCGTTCGAGAACGCGATCAGCAAGGGACAGCTCGGCGCGCTCATGGGCCAGATCGACGGCACGGACCCGGAGGCCGGCGTGCGCGTGGGCGGCATGATCTCCACGATCAACGTGATGCTCGACCTCGGCGCGACGGTCGAGGACGCGCTGCGCGTGCTCCACGACCCGACCGCGTTCAGCATCGACATGCTGGCGCCGGGGGCGCTGCGCGTTGGCGACCTCTCGCCGAAGGCGGGCGTCGACACGGCCTTCGAGCAGATGATGAAGGACGTCGTGCGCGGTCTCCCGGAGATCGAGATCAAGGGCGCGGAGGGCACGTGGAGGGCGCCGGCGGCCGTCACCCAGGCGAACCATCCGCTGTACGCGAGCGCGGCGCAGGAGCTGCGCGCGAAGATCGACGCGGTGTGCGGCCCGAACGCGACCGACATGATGAAGTCGAACGTCTACCTCTGCATGTCGCAGAATGCGCAGGCGATCGACGGCGCGTTCAACCAGACGCTCGGCCTCGGCGCGACCGGCGCCTTCGGCATCAAGTACACGGTGAGCGCCGACCCGGACGGCAGCGTGGTCGTGAAGCGCAGCGCGTCGGATCGCAACCGCTACGAGATCTCGTCGGCCATTCGCTTCTTCCCCGACGGCTCGCAGCGCGTGGAGAAGCAGCCCGAGGTGCGCATCCGCAAGGACGTCTCCGTGGAGGAGGTGACGGCGCGCCGCACGGCCCGCATGGAGATGCTCGCCGGCACCGCCAAGACCAACTTCCGCAACTTCGTGCAGAGCAACTACTCGGCCGGCTTCGTCGCGCTCTTCGCCGACGAGATCGCCGCGTTCCAGAAGACGTACGAGGACGCGAAGATCCCGAAGGAGGACTACGAGCTGCGGGTGGGCAACGTGCTCTGCACCTACCTCGCCGAGCCCGCCAACGCCAAGCTGGCGAAGGAGATCCTGGCGATGACGCCCGAGGCGCGCGCCGCGAAGCTCGCCGAGCTCAAGCCCGTGCTGACGAACCGCGTCAACGTGCAGGTGGCGGGGCTCGCGCTGGGCGTGCGCGCCGAGCACCAGGCGGAGGAGAAGATCCGCAAGATCGTGGACACGCTCGCGGACGGCCACAAGGTCGACCTCGTGCCGCTGCGCACGAAGATCACCTACTGCATGTGGACCGACCAGGACACGGTGGAGAGCGTGCAGGCGAAGATCGACGCGCTGCGCGACGCCTACGTGAACGACCGCCGCGCGGTGTTCGACGCCGTGCGCGCGCTGCCGGATGGCGAGGCGTTCCGCAACGCGCTGCTCGTCGACACGATGGAGCACGCGACCCTCGGCCGCGACGACGTGCTCTTCGCGGTCGATCTCGCGCGCCGTCTGCCCGTGCCGGCGGCGGGCGCGGCGCTCGACAACGCGGGGGCGCGCGCCGCCCTGATGGACATCGGCGCGTCCATCGCCAGCGTCTTCATGACGCTCGACGGTGAGCGTTACGGTGGCGACCAGCGCGGCAACATCTTCTCGCTCGCGGTGATGTACCTGGTCGAGCAGCGCCACGACGAGATGCAGGCCATCGTCGGCAACCGCACGGCCGCCGATCTCAACGCGATCGACGCGACGTTCGCGGACGGCTTCGAGACGGCGGGCAACTTCACGCCCGGCTCGGCGGGCTACGTCGAGGCCATGGGCAAGACCCACGCCTCCGCCCTGATCATGAACCTGCGCAACGCCTTTAACGTGTAGGCCCGACACGACCGTAGACTTCGACTTGAAAGGACAATGGCCATGCCGATTACCCTCGACACCTTCCGCAGCTTCGCGGCTCTGCAGAACCTGGGCAACAACAAGAACGTCTTCGTAAGCGGCGCGGACAAGTCCGCGCTCTCGGCGAGGAGCGACGCAGGCAGCCGTCCGATCGACGCGCGCGACGTGAAGCTTGCGCAGGCGCAGGACAACGTCTACGTGCGCAGCCAGCTGC
>CAVGKN010000033.1:0-7830 GCA_963629855.1 Lachnospiraceae bacterium | reverse complement strand
TACGCCCCTGAAAAGTTTTTTCGCCCTTTATTTACTGGGGTGCGGGATAAGTTATTCCGGTTGCGTCCGGGATAAGCCTGCCGCTAGGCCCATGTGCCAGCCACGGCCGGAATGTGGTATACTATTCGCCATCGAAGCATCAGGAAGCGGTCGCCCGTGCGCGGCCGCGCCAACCGAGCGGGAACGCCACGGTGGTTGGGATGTCCTTCCCGGATGCGCTTCGCAAGTACGAAGAAAGAGAAAAGAGCAAGACTATGACGAAACATGCCGGACGGCACGTTTTCACTTCCGAATCCGTTTCGGAAGGGCACCCCGACAAGGTCGCGGACCAGATTTCGGACGCGATCCTCGACGCCTACCTCAAGAACGACCCGCAGGCCCATGTGGCGTGCGAAACGATGGTGGGGCCGAATCTCGTCGTCAACATGGGCGAGATCACGGCGAAGGGACACGAGAAGGTCGATCCGCAGGCGATCGCGCGCGCGGTCGTGCAGGACATCGGCTACGACCGCCCCGAAGAGGGCTTCAGCTGGAACACGTTCAACTACCTCAGCGCGCTGCACGGGCAGAGCCCCGACATCGCGCAGGGCGTCAACCGCGCCAAGCCCGAAGATCAGGGCGCGGGCGACCAGGGCATGATGTTCGGCTACGCGACGAACGAGACGCCCGCGTTCATGCCGGCGCCGATCGTCTATGCGCACGAGCTGCTGCGCCACTTCACGGAGCTCCGCAAGATGGGTGCGCTCGACTTCTTGCGGCCCGACGCGAAGAGCCAGCTCTCCGTCGTCTACGAAGACGGCCGGCCGGTGGCGATCGACACGGTGGTGCTCTCGCACCAGACGACCGAGAAGGGTGCGTGCGCGAAGTGCTACAAGCAGCTCAAGGACGTCGCCTACGACGTGCTCGCGGGCACGGGACTCCTCACGGCGCGCACGAAGTTCCTCGTCAATCCCACGGGCAAGTTCGTGGTGGGCGGCCCCACGGGCGACAGCGGCCTGACGGGGCGCAAGATCATCGTGGACACCTACGGCGGCATGGCGGCCCATGGCGGCGGCGCGTTCAGCGGCAAGGATCCCACGAAGGTCGACCGCAGCGCGGCCTACTACGCGCGCTATGCGGCAAAGAACATCGTGGCAGCGGGTCTGGCGGATCGCTGCCAGGTGCAGGTGGCCTACGCGATCGGCGTGGCCGCGCCCGTCTCCGTGTGCGTGGACACGTTCGGCACGGAGCACGGCGTCACGCCCGAGGCGCTCGAGAAGGTGATTCTCTCGGGCAAGGTGTTCGACTTTCGTCCCTACGCGCTCATCGCCGATCTCGGGCTCACGAAGCCGAAGGGCTGGCGCTACCGCGACACCGTCAACTACGGCCACTTCGGCCGCGCGGCGTTTCCGTGGGAGAAGACGAACCGGGTCGCGGTCCTGCGCGATGCGCTGGGCGTGTGAGTGCCACTTGACTTCACGCCCGCATTTCGTCTATAATCTTACGCAACATTTTTCTGGAGGTACCAGGTACAATGGCCGAAGAACTGCAACAGCTGCTGGAGAAGATCCAGCATGACGGTGTGGAGCGTGCGAACGCCGAAGCCGCCGAGATCCTCGCGAAGGCGAAAGCCGACGCGGCCACCATCCTGAAGAACGCCGAGACCGAGGCCGCCGCGCGGCGCGCCGCGGCCGAGAGCGACGCCCAGGCATTCGAGGAGCGCGCGCGGAAGTCCATTGCGCAGGGCGCGCGCGACACGGTGCTCGACGTGAAGGCGCGTCTCACCGCGCTGCTCGAGAATCTGCTCGCGAAGGACGTGCAGGCGGCGCTCGCCCAGCCGGACGAAACCGCGCGCCTCGCGCTCGCCGCGCTGAAGGGGCTTGCGGCCGACACGGCCGACGTGGCGGCGAACGCCGCGCTCGCGGCCGCGCTCAAGGCGCAGCTCGCCGCCGCCGCCGTCACGGGCGTGACCGTGACGGTCGACGACCGCGTGGGTGCGGGCTTCTCCATCCGGCTCGACAACGGCCGCGTGGAGCACGACTTCTCCGAAGCCGCGCTCGCGGCCGCGCTCGCGCGCCGTCTGCGTCCCGACCTCGCCGCGCTCGTGCGCGGCTGAGGGCGAAATCCGGGGTGACGACATGGCAGCCGACTATCTGATCTCATCCCTGCAGCCGCTCGACATCGACGGTCCTGCGCCCTACACGATGGAGCAGTTCCGCGCGATGTGCCGCGACCAGCTGGGGGAGAATCCGTTCCCGGCCGCGCAGGCGGCGTGGGCGGATCTCGACACGCAGCTTCGCAACGCGATCGCCGCCGAGCGCGCCCGCGCCCGCGGGCTCGACCCCGTGAAGTGGCGTCGCCCCGCGGAGGGCTGTTCCCTCTACTGGGCCAACCGCGTGGCCGCCGCCTTCCAGGAGAAGAACCCGGCCGCGCGCGAGCGTCTGCTCGACCTCGTGCGCTGGGACGCCGCCGGCGAGCTCACGCCCGTGGCCTCGCCCCTTTCCGCCGCCGCCGCGCTCACCTACGCGATCCGGCTTGAAATCGTCATCCGGCGCCGCGCCGTTTCCGCCGCCGCCGGCAACGCCACCTTCGACCGCCTCACCGCCGCGTCGAAGATCGATGAACAAATCTGAGGTGACATCACAATGAGTGCAACTGGAAAAATCGTCGGCGTCAACGGCAACATGATCACCGTCGCCTTCGACGGCGCCGTGGCCCAGAACGAAGTCGGCTACGCCGTGCTGGGCGACAAGAAGCTCATGGCCGAAATCGTGCGCGTGCGCGGTCGGCGCTGCGACATGCAGGTGTTCGACTCCACAACGGATCTCGGCGTGGACGACACCGTGGACTTCACCGGCAACCTGCTCGCCGCCGAGCTCGGCCCGGGCATGCTCACGCAGGTCTACGACGGTCTGCAGAACCCGCTCGCCGACCTGGCGAAGGAAGCGGGGAAGATTTCGAAGAACGCGACGTTCTTCCTGCAGCGCGGCATGTCGCTGCCGGGGCTGCCGCGCGACCGCAAGTGGGCCTGGCATCCGCTCGCGAAGCCCGGCGACCGCGTGGCCGCGGGCGACTTCCTCGGCTGGGTGCCCGAGGGCATCTTCGACGAGAAGACCATGCCCGGCCACAAGATCATGGTGCCGTTCGCCTTCCGCGGCGCGTACGAGGTCGAGACGGTCGCCCCCGCCGGCGATTACACCGTGACCGACACGATCGCCACGCTGAAGCCCGTTTCGGGCGGTGCGGCCGTGCCCGTGCAGATGATGCAGAAGTGGCCCGTGAAGGTGCCGATCTCCTGTTTCGTGGAACGCCTCGCGCCGGAGGAGACGCTGGAGACGACCGTGCGCACGATCGACACGTTCTTCCCCGTGGCTGTGGGCGGCACCTACTGCATCCCCGGCCCGTTCGGCGCGGGCAAGACCGTGCTGCAGCAGACGACCGCGCGTTACGCGAAGATCGACGTGGTGATCTCCGCGGCGTGCGGCGAGCGCGCGGGCGAGGTCGTGGAGACGCTGAAGGAGTTCCCCGAGCTCACCGACCCGCGCACGGGCAAGTCGCTCATGGAGCGCACGATCATCATCTGCAACACGTCGTCCATGCCGGTCGCCTCGCGCGAGGCCTCCGTGTACACGGCGGTCACGCTCGCGGAATACTACCGCCAGATGGGGCTCAACGTGCTCGTGCTGGCGGACTCCACGTCGCGCTGGGCGCAGGCCATGCGCGAACTCTCCGGCCGTCTGGAGGAGATTCCGGGCGAAGAGGCGTTCCCCGCCTACCTCGAATCGCGCATCGCCGCGTTCTACGAGCGCGCGGGCCGCGTGCGCCTGCGCAACGGCAAGATCGGCTCCGTGACGATCGGCGGCACGGTCTCGCCCGCCGGCGGCAATTTCGACGAGCCCGTCACGCAGGCCACCCTCAAGGTGGTGGGCGGCTTCCACGGCCTTTCCCGCGCGCGCTCCGATGCGCGCCGCTATCCCGCCATCGACCCGCTCGACTCGTGGAGCCATTACGCCTCCGTGATCAAGCCCGCCGACCGCGTGGAGCGCGCCCGCGCCCTGCTGCGCCGCGGCAACGAAGTCGGCCAGATGATGAAGGTCGTCGGCGAGGAGGGCACGTCCCTCGCGGACTTCACGTGCTACCTCAAGGCCGAGTTTCTCGACGCCGTCTATCTGCAGCAGAACTCCTTCTCCGACTCCGACGCCACCACGCCCGTCGAACGCCAGCAGATCATGTTCGCGGTCGTGGAGAAGGCGCTCTTCACCGACTTCTCGTTCGCCGACAAGGACGCCGCGCGCCGGTTCTTCATGGACCTGCAGCAGACGTTCATCGACTGGAACGACAAGAAGATGGACGCCCCCGAGTTCGCGCAGATCCGCGCCACGCTCGAGCAGAAGATCGACGCGGCGAAGGCCGCGTAGCGCAAAAAACGGTGCCGGCCGTCGTGCGTAACCAAATGTTACCGCACGGTCGGCCGAAGTGTGCTACACTATTTCGCCAATGACACATCAGGTTCAGATTCGACTTAGCCTTACGCTTCACGGGTGCAGATCCGCGGAGCGTGGTGGCGTCTAACCGAAGATGGAACCTGAGCTCTCAACCACAAACGCGGATCGCCCGGCCCTGGGGCAGTCCGCGTTTTTGATTGTCCCGCGCCGCGACCGCACAAGACGAAAGCAGAAGACCAAAGCGACATGAACAACCACATTACATTCTTCGACACCACGCTGCGCGATGGCGAGCAGGCGCCCGGCTATTCGATGAACATCGAGGAGAAGCTGCGGATGGCCCGGCAGCTCGAGGCGCTGGGCGTGGACGTGCTGGAGGCCGGGTTCGCGATTGCCTCGCCCGGCGATTTCGAGAGCGTGCGGCGCATTGCCGAGACGCTCAAGACGACCGTGGTGGCGTCGCTCTGCCGCGCGCTCGAGAAGGACATCGACGCGGCGGCGGCGGCGGTGAAGGGCGCGGCGCGGCCGCGCATCCACACGTTCCTTGCCACGAGCGACCTCCATCTGCAGTACAAGCTGAAGATGACGCGCGACGAGGCGCTTGCGCGCGCCGTGGCGGCGGTGAAGTACGCGCGGCGCTTCGCGGACGACGTGGAGTTCTCGCTGGAGGACGCCTCGCGCACGGATCGCGACTTCATGTGCCGCGTGGTCGAGGCGGTGATCGCGGCGGGCGCCACCACGGTGAACCTGCCCGACACGGTGGGCTACGCCACGCCGCGCGAAATCTACGCGATGGTCGACAACGTGGTGCGGCGCGTGCCGAACATCGACCGCGCCGTGATCTCGATGCACTGCCACGACGACCTGGGCCTCGCGGTGGCGAACACCCTCGCGGGCTTCGCCGCGGGCGCGCGCCAGGCCGAGTGCTGCATCTGCGGCATCGGCGAGCGCGCGGGCAACGCCGCCCTCGAGGAAGTGGTGATGAACCTGCGTACGCGCGCCGATGTCTACGGCCTCGAGTACGGCATCCGCACCGAGGAGATCGTGCGCACCGCGAACCTGCTGCAGACGATCACGGGCGTGAAGATCGCGCCGAACAAGTCCATCGTCGGCGCGAACGCCTTCGCGCACGAGAGCGGCATCCACCAGCACGGCGTGATGGCGAACGTGAAGACGTACGAGATCATGACGCCGGAATCCGTGGGCATGAAGAAGACGGAGCTCGTGCTCGGCAAGCACTCGGGCCGCCACGCCTTTGCGCAGCGCCTCGCCCAGCTCGGCTACACGCTGGACGACGCGCTCGAGGCGCGCCTCTTCGCGGACTTCAAGGTGCTGGCCGACCGCAAGAAGCGCGTGGAAGACCGCGACCTCATCGCGCTCGTGGAAGTCGCCACCGGCCACGCGCCCGGCGAGAACGACTGGGCGCTCAAGAACTACGTGGTCTCGAGCGGCAACCGCATGTACTCGACCGCGTGCGTCACGCTCACGCGCAACGGCAAGGACGTCACGGAATCCGCCTACGGCACCGGCCCGATCTTCGCCTCGATCCGCGCGGTCGAGAAGCTCGTGAAGCACGCCTTCTCGCTGACCGACTACCAGATCAACGCCGCCACGGAAGGGCGCGACGCGCTCGGCGAGGTGAAGGTGAAGATCGCCGACGCGAGCGGCGTCTACCGCGGGCGCGGCGTTTCCACGGACATCATCGAGGGCTCGATCCTTGCCACGCTCGACGCCGTGAACAACATGCTTGACTCGAACGCGACTTCGCTCGGCACGGGGGCGGCCGCCCGCGTGCAGCAGACTTTCGACCACCCCGGCGGGGACATGCTGACCGGGCATACGGACAGGTAGTTGATAGTTGGTAGGAGACGACAGAATGACCATGACCCAGAAGATCCTGGCGGCGCACGCCGGGAAGCCCGAAGTCCACGCGGGCGAACTCATCGTGGCGAAGCTCGACCTCGTGCTCGGCAACGACATCACCGCGCCGGTCGCGATCGGCGCGTTCCCGTCGTTCGGGCGCGAGACGGTGTTCGACCGCGCGAAGATCGCGCTCGTGCCGGACCACTTCGCGCCGAACAAGGACATCAAGGCGGCGACGCAGTGCGCGTGCATGCGCGCGTTCGCCCGGAAGCAGGGCATCGTGAACTACTTCGAAGTCGGTCATGACTGCGGCGTGGAGCACGCGCTGCTGCCCGAGAAGGGGCTCGTCACCGCAGGCGACTGCGTGATCGGCGCGGACTCCCACACGTGCACGTACGGCGCGCTCGGCGCGTTCTCCACGGGCGTGGGCTCCACGGACATGGCGGCGGGCATGAGCGCGGGCGAGGCCTGGTTCAAGGTGCCGGAGGCCATTCGCGTGAACGTCACGGGCGCGCCGCGCAAGTGGGTCACGGGCAAGGATCTCATCCTGCACCTGATCGGCCTCATCGGCGTGGACGGCGCGCGCTACCAGTCGCTCGAGTTCACGGGCGAGGGCCTTGCGCACCTCACGATGGACGACCGCTTCACGATCGCGAACATGGCGATCGAGGCGGGCGCGAAGAACGGCATCTTCCCCGTGGACGCGGCGTGCCTCGACTACCTGCGCGCGCACGGCGCGAAGGAGCCGCGCGTCTACGCCGCCGACCCCGACGCCGTCTACGCGCGCACGATCGACATCGACCTCGGTGCGCTCAAGCCCACGGTCGCGTTTCCGCATCTGCCGGAGAACACGCACGTGATCGACGACGTGGGCGAGATCAAGATCGACCAGGTGGTGATCGGCTCGTGCACGAACGGCCGCCTGAGCGACCTGCGCCTCGCGGCCGAGGCCATGCAGGGACGGCCCGTGGCGCCGGGCGTGCGCTGCATCGTGATTCCCGCCACGCAGCGCATCTGGATCGAGGCCGCGCGGGAAGGCCTGCTCGCGCGCTTCGCGGAGGCGGGTTGCGTGGTCTCCACGCCCACGTGCGGCCCGTGCCTCGGCGGCTACATGGGCATCCTCGCGAAGGGCGAGCGCTGCGTGGCCACCACGAACCGCAACTTCGTCGGCCGCATGGGCCACGTGGAAAGCGAGATCTATCTCGCCTCGCCCGCCGTCGCCGGCGCCTCCGCCGTCACCGGCTTTCTCTCCGCTCCTGACACGAACAAGTAAGCATCATGAACATCTCGTCAACCGTTCACTGCTATGGCGACAACGTCGACACCGACGTGATCATCCCCGCGCGCTATCTCAACACCTCCGACGCGAAGGAGCTCGCGTCGCACTGCCTCGAAGACCTCGACGCCGCCTTCGCCTCCACGGTGAAGCCCGGCGAAATCCTCGTGGCGGGGCGCAACTTCGGCTGCGGCAGCTCGCGCGAACACGCGCCGCTCGCGATCAAGGCGTGCGGCGTGAGCTGCGTGATCGCCGCCACGTTCGCGC
>CAVGKN010000032.1:0-7886 GCA_963629855.1 Lachnospiraceae bacterium | reverse complement strand
GCAAAGGCGGCCGAGGACTGGCCGACCGGCGAAGACCTGGAGGAGATCGCGGACACCGCCACGGCGAAGGAACAATTCGGTCTCACCGACGAAGACCCGCTCGCGCAGGCCAACGCGAAGGCGCTCGCGGTCTGGGCGAAGGCCAACTCGGTCGCGTTCGCGGATCGTACGACCGCCTTCGTGGGCGAGGACCACGTGACGACGGTCAAGGCGTTCCTGCTGAACGTCGCGCCGGCGGACGAGACGACGGAAGAGGCGGCGTTCAAGATCTCGGCGATCACGATCGAGACGGATGGCACGGCCACCATCACGGTGCCGGAGAAGAACACGGCCGACAAGGCCTTCAACGGCAAGGTCGAGATCCGCGGCTGCGCGACGCTCACCGGCGACTACACCACCACTGCGGTGAGCGACGGGTCGGCGCGCTTCTTCAAGGCGTTCATCGTGGTCAAGTAAGCCACCCAAAGGTTGATTTCCATCAACCCCACGAAGAGGGCGCGGCAAATGCCGCGCCCTCTTTGTTTTTCCGCCGTCTCCTCCTCGCATCACCGCACGAGGCTCAGAAGCTCGTCGACGGAACGGGAGATCTTGACGAGCGGCCAGAGGCGGCGCCAGCGCGGCGAGGCCGTCCAGTAGGCGACCAGCTCCTTCACGCGGCCGAGCACGGGATGGTCGCCACTCAGCTCGCCGCGCGAAATCTCGATGTAGCGTTGGAGAAAAGTTTGAGAATCCTCTCTCCATCCGAGCGCCCTGACAAAGCCCCGTCCCACCATAAAAGAAGAAGTGCTTAGTGCTAAGTGCTTAGTGCTGAGTGCGTGGGCGTTATTGATTGTGGAAGATTTTGACTGTTGATCCCGCTCTTCCTCCGCACTAAGCACGAAGCACTCAGCACTCAGCACTTTTCTTTGCACGAAGCACTCAGCACTCAGCACTAAATCGCCGTTGTACATCACCGGATTGGTCGAGAGGCGAGCGGCTGATAAGAAGGCGGCGAGATCGCAGTTTCCCTCGTACATCTGGCGGGCGGTGCGGGCGTGGATCGTGACGACCGCGAGCGGGTAGCGATTGAGCATCGGCATCAGCGCGAGGAGTTCGTCGGGGCGTTCGAGGCCGAGGCGCAGCTTGACCGAGAAGTTGCCCGGTCCCATTTCGTCGCAGCCGGCCTCGAGCAGGCGCTCGAGCACGTCGGGCGTGCGGAAGAGACCCGAGCCGCGGCCGCGCCGGCGAATCATCGGAAACGGGCAGCCCGCGTTGAGATCGGCCCGCGTAAAGCCGCGCGCCTTGAAGCCCTTGAGCAGCACGCGCATCGCCGCCGGATCCTTCGTAATGACCTGCGGCACCAAGGGAAGGCCGGTCGCCCCTAGATCGGCGAGCATCCGGTCGTTCACGCGGATCCCGGGATTGGCGGGGATGAACGGCGCGTAGGCCCCCGTGAAACCGGCCTCGCGGATGGGCGCCGCGAACGCCTCGCGGAAGGCGCGGATCGTCACGCCCCGCAGCGGGGCGAGCCACAGTTCGGGGCGGCTCACCCGACCCGCCCTTCCAGGCGCGCGGCGAGCGACGTGCGACGTTCGCACACCACGTTCGTCTCGATGGCCTTCTTCACCGCCCACGGGTCGCCGATCACGAGCACGAGCTTGCGGCCACGCGTGATCGCCGTGTAGAGCAGATTGCGCTGCAGCATCACGAAGTGCTGGCGATGGAGGAGCACGATCACGGCGGGATACTCGCTGCCCTGCGACTTGTGGATCGTGGTGGCGTAGGCGAGCGTGAGCTCCTCGAGGTCGGCGGCGCGGTACTCCACGGGGCGGCCGTCGAAGAGCGCCACGAGCGAGCGGTCCGAGGTGTTCACCTCCTGCACGAAGCCGATGTCGCCGTTGAAGACGTCCTTATCGTAGTTGTTGCGCAGCTGCATCACGCGGTCGCCGGCGCGGAAGCAGAGCGCCCCGCGCGGAATGCACGGCCCTTCGCCATTGAGGCGGCGCTGGATGGCGACGTTGAGATTCTCCGAGCCGAGCGCAAGACGGCGCATGGGCGTGAGCACCTGCACGTCCTGCATCGGTTCCAGGCCGAAGTGGCGCGGAATGCGCGTGACCATGAAGTCGAGCGCGTAGGCGAGCGCCTTCTCGGGGTCGGGCTGCGCGATGAAGTAGAAGTCGCTCTCGCCCGCGCGCGTCTCGAACGGCTCGCCCGCGTTGACGTGGTGGGCGTTGCGCACGATGAGGCCCGAACTGTCCTGGCGGAAGATCTCCGTGAGCTGCGTGGTGGGAATCGCGCGCGACGCGATGAGGTCGCGCAGCACGTTGCCCGGGCCCACGGACGGCAGCTGGTCGATGTCGCCCACGAGGATGAGCGTGGCGCGGTTGGGCAGCGCCGCCACGAGATCGGCCATGAGGCGGATGTCGACCATGGAGGTCTCGTCGAAGATGAACACGTCGCCCGGCAGCGGGTTCTCCTCGTTGTAGGTGAACTCGTTCGTCTGCGGGTTGTACTTGAGCAGGCGATGGAGCGTCTGCGCGGGCGCGCCCGTGGCCTCGCTCATGCGCTTGGCGGCGCGGCCCGTGGGTGCGCCGAGCGCCACGCGGATGCGATGCGCCCCGCCGCGCGCGGAGAAGATCTCCACGAGCGCGCGCACGATCGTGGTCTTGCCCACGCCCGGACCGCCCGTGACGATGGAGACCTTCGCGCCCACGCTCGCGCGCACGGCGCGCGCCTGGGCGGGCGCGAGCGTGAAGCCCGTCTTGCCCTCCCACCACGCGAGCGCGCGGTCGGGTTCGATCGGCGCGAAGGAGGCCGGCGCCGCGAGCAGCGCCCGCAGCTTCAGCGCCACGCGCCGCTCGGCCACCCAGAGGTCGCGCAGATAGAGGCGGTCGTCCTCCTTCACCACGCGCCCCGCGTCGAGCTCGTTCTTGAGCGCCTCGGCGAGAATCTCCACGGAAATGCCCACCATCTCCTGCGCGTGCAGCAGCAGGTCGGGCTCGGACGTCCAGCAGTGCCCCGCCTCGTCCGCCTCGGTGCGCAGGGTATGGACGATGGCAGCGCGCGCGCGCAGGGGCGAGTCCTTCGCGAGCCCCACGGCGAGCGCGATGTTGTCGGCCGTGGCGAAGCCGATGCCCCAGATGTCGCGGCAGAGGCGGTAGGGATCCTTCTTGATGATCGCCACGGAATCGGGCCCGTACATGCGGTAGATCTTCGCGGCCTTGCCGGGCGAGATGCCGTAGGTCTGCGTGAAGATCATCACCTCGCGCGTGCCCTTGCCCTCGCGCCAGCCCTGCACGATGGAGGCGATCTTCTTCGGCCCCACCTTCTCGATCTCGCGCAGCCGGCCGGAATGGTGGTCGAGCACGTCGATCGTCTGCGCGCCGAAATGGTCGACGATGCGGTTGGCGAGCACCGGCCCGATGCCGCGGATGAGCCCGCTCGCCAGATAGCGGCGAATGCCCTCGGCGGACTTCGGCGGAATGCACGCGATCGCCTTCGCCTTGAACTGGCGGCCGCGCACGGGGTCGTCCACCCACGCGCCCGTGGCGTGCAGATCCTCGCCCTCCCATGCGGCCGCGCACGTGCCGAGCACGGTGATCTCGCTGCCGGCGTGGCGGAAGCCCGTCGCCGTCTCGCGGCCGGTGTCGACGTGGAGGATGGTGAAGCCCGTCTCGTCGTTGCGAAACACGACGGACGTGACGGTGCCCTCCACCGTCTCCTGCTCTCCCCCGGCCGCCGCCATGCGCCTACTTCGCCGCGTCGGCGGCGACATGGACCTTCTTGATGACGATGGGCTCTTCCGGCACGTTCTGGTGCGGCCCGGCGAACCCGGTCTTCACCTTCGCGATCTTGTCGACCACGTCCATGCCGTCCGTCACGCGCCCGAAGACGGCGTAGCCGTACGTGCGCGGGTCGGGCCCGGAGTAGTCGAGAAAGGAGTTGTCCACGAGGTTGATGAAGAACTGGCACGTGGCGGAATCCACGACCATGGTGCGCGCCATGGCGATGGTGCCGCGCGCGTTTCGAAGGCCGTTGGTGGCCTCGTTCTTGATCGGCGCCTTGGTGGGCTTCTGGTCCATGGCCTTCGTGAAGCCGCCGCCCTGGATCATGAAGCCGTCGATCACGCGGTGGAAGATCGTGCCGTCGTAGTGGCCGCTCTTCGCGTAGTCGAGGAAGTTCGCCACCGTGAGGGGCGCCTTCGCGTCGTCGAGTTCCAGCGTGATGGAACCCAGGGTGGTCTCGATCGTTGCCTTTTTCATGTCGTCTCTCCGTTTTACTTGCGGCTGTGCGAAAGCACTTCGCACCCCGTGGTGGTGATGAGCACGAGATCCTCGATGCGGACCCCGAAGCGCCCTTCCAAATAGATGCCGGGCTCGATCGTCACGAGCATGCCGGGCTCGAGCACGGTCTTGTCCTTCGGCCGCGCCGTGGGCAGCTCGTGGATTTCGTAGCCCACGCCGTGCCCGAGCGAGTGGCCGAACGCCGCGCCGTAGCCGGCCTTCTTGATGAGGTCGCGCGCGACCTTGTCGAGCGCGCCCGCCGTCAGTCCCGGCCGCGCCGCCGCGATCGCCGCGCGGTTCGCCTCGAGCACGATGGCGTAGACCTTCTCGTATTCGGCGAGCGTGGGATCGGCGGCCACGCGCCCCGCGCGCGGACGGATGCAGCGGGTCATGTCGCTGCACACGCCGTCGAGCTTCACGCCCATGTCCACGAGCAGCGGCTCGCCGCGACGCCACACGGTGTCGTCCGGCACGTGGTGGCACTCGGCCGCGTTGGCGCCCGCGCACACGATCGTCTCGAAGGCCTCGCCGTCGCCGAGCGCGTTCATCCAGGCGCGGATGGTGCGCTGGATGTCCTTCTCGGTCATGCCGGGCTTGAAGTCGCGCTGCGCGCGCGCCCAGATTTCGTCGTTGAGGGCCTCGGCGGCCGCGAGGCGCGTGATTTCGTCCACGGTCTTCACGGCGCGCAGGGACTTCACGTCGTCGTCGATGTCCACGCACGTGGCGCGGCCGAAGGCCTTCTGCAGGGCGAGATAGCGCGAGGTGGCGAGCGAGCCCTCGTAGCCCACGCGGCGCGGTTTCACGCCCGCCTTCGCGCAGAGCGTCTGCGCCGTCTGGGCAAAGGTGGCGCCGCGCTTGAGCTCCACCGCGCGCAGCTTGGGCGCCACGCGGTGGACCATGGGGATGTAGCGGAAATCGGTGATGAAGGCGAGCGCGCCGCCCGTGACCACGAGGCAGGCGTTGTCGCACGCCACGCCCGTGAGGGCGCGGATGTTGGCCTCGTCGCAGACAAGCGCCGCGTCGAGACGGCGCCGCGCCATCGCGCGCCGCAGCGACGCAAGGCGGTCTTCGTCGACGCCGCTCATGTCGCCGGCTCCGGCTTCTTGCCGCCGCGCGCGCGGCGGTACGAGGCGACCACGTGGCGCACGAAGAAATACGTGAGCGGCGTCATCACGATCGCAAGCAGAAAGCCACCGAGGAAGAACGAGACCATCGCCTCGGCGCCGAGCTGGCGCACCTTCTCCCACGTCCATTCCACGGCCATGAGCTTGTCGAACGAGAGCGAGCCGCCGAAGAGCAGCTTGTTCACGAACCAGGTCTGCGCCGGGTAGATGAACCAGATCGTGACGGGATTCGTGAGCAGCGTGCCCACCGTGGCGCCGACCTTCGAGACGCGCATCATGAGCGCGAGCGGCACGGAGACCACGAGCTGCAGACCGAACGGAATCGCGCAGCCCACGAACATGCCCAGCGCCCAGCCGGCGGCGATCGCCTCCGTGGAGAGCGGCTCGCCGACCATCTTCTGCTTCAACACCAGCCAGTAGTCTCTCGGAGACTGCATGCGCATCCTTTCGCTGTCGCTAGACGTCGTGCACGAAGAGGCCCGAGCGCAGCTTGGGCTCGAACCACGTGGACTTCGGCGGCATGACGGCGCCCGCGTCGGCGATCGCCATCATCTCGCCCACCGTGACGGGATACATCGAGAACGCCACGGCCGCGCGCCCGTCGCGCACGCGCCCGCTGAGCTCGTCGAGCGGCCGCACACCGCCCATGAACGAAATGCGCGGCGACGTGCGCGGATCGTCGATGCCCAGCACGGGCGCCAGCAGACGATCCTGCAGCACGGAAACGTCGAGCGCCGCGACCACGTCCGCGCCCGCGGGCTTCTCCCAGGCGAGGTCGTACCACGCACCCGCGAGGAACATGCGCGCATGACGGCCCGCCGTCGGCGCGCCGTCGGGCGCCGGCGTAACGGTGAAGAGCGCCTTCACGCGGGCGAGGAACGACTCCGCGTCGAGGCCGTTCAGATCGGCCACGAGGCGGTTGTAGGGCAGGATGCGCAGCTGCGAGGCGGGGAACGCCACGGCGAGGAACCAGCGGCTCTCGCCCTCGAAGTTGTGCTCGCGCGCATAGCGGCTCGCGGCCGCGCTGCGGTGGTGGCCGTCCGCGATGTAGGCGGCGGGGACGAACGCGAAGCGCTCCTCGAGCTCGGCGGCGCGGCACTCGCACGCGCACGCGATCTCCCACACCGTGTGGCGGATGCCGTCGGGCGCGGTGAAGTCGTAGAGCGGCTGCGCGGCGCAGGCCTCGGCCACGATCGCGTCGATCGCGGGATCGTCCTTGTACGTGAGGAAGGCGGGGCCGGTGTGCGCGTGGAGGATCTCGATGTGGCGCGTGCGGTCGTCTTCCTTGTCGGTGCGCGTCTTCTCGTGCTGCTTCAAGACGCCGGCGAGGTAGTCCTGCGTGTCGAAGGTCGCCACGATGCCGGTCTGCGCGTGGTCGCCCATGATCTGGCGATAGGCGTAGAACTTCGGCGTGGGATCCTTCACGAGCGCGCCGCGGGCGCGCAGGCCGTCGAGCGCCTTCTTCGCCTGCGCGTAGGCCTCGGGCGACGCGGCGTCCGTGCCGGGCGCGAGGTCGATCTCGGGACGCGACACGTGCAGGAAGCTGACGGGATTCCCGGCCGCGAGCGCGCGCGCCTCGGCGGCGTCCACGACGTCGTAGGGAACTGCGGCAACGGCCGACGCCTGTTCAGGCGTCGGCCGCACGGCTGAGAATGGACGGATGTTCATGCGTCTCAGTACCTGGAAAGGATGTCGAAGCCGACGTTCACGATCGGGCAGAACGCGAGCTCGCTGTCGCGGATCACGTTCACGCCGCCGACCTGGAAGCCGTAGGCCGTCTCCGCGCGGTTGATGAGACCCACCTGAAAGCCCTGCACCTGCTCGGCCACATTGATGAGACCCACCTGGAAGCCGCGCATGGAACGCGCCTCGTTGAAGAGGCCCACCTGCACGCCCGTGAGGTCGGCGCGGCCGGCCGTGTTGTAGATGCCCACCTGGAAGCCGGACATCACGTCCTCGGCCTCGTTGCGGAGGATGTTGATCTGCAGGCCCTCGAAGTAGCGCGCGCTGCCGTAGAGGCCGAGGTCAAGCCCCGTCACGCTCTCGCACTTGCCGTAGGGCAGCGTGAGGCGCAGACCGATCACGTCGATATTGCGCGTGGAGTTGAACGCGAGCCACACGGGCCACGAGGCCTTCATGGACGCCTGCGCGCCCGGCGCGGGCTGCTGAACGGCCGCGGCGTCCTGAGCCAGGGCGGCCGCGCACGTGAACACAACACAGAGTGCCATCAGAATCTTCTTCATTGTGGACTGAATCCTTCTTCGGTGTTTTTTTCGAATGTAAGAAGTATAGTTGTTTTGGACGAAATGCGCAAGGGGAAAATGCAAGAAAAAAACGGATCCGGCGCACACGCGCCAGATCCGTTTCCCTTTGCAGAGGAATGACTTCGGCTTACATCATGCCGTCCATGCCGGGCTGGCCACCGCCGTGACCGCCGCAGGAGCAGTCCTTCTTCTCGGGGATGTCCGTGACCATGCAGTCGGTCGTGAGCAGCAGGCCC
>CAVGKN010000031.1:0-7909 GCA_963629855.1 Lachnospiraceae bacterium | reverse complement strand
TTGTCCCATTCAGTCCCTTATGGCGAGAGCAGAGTCTTTTAATGCGTCGGCCGTGGCGAACCGCTTGCGCGAGCGGCGCGGATATGGTAAACTATTTCGCGTTCTCTCCATAGAGGTCCCATCGTCTATCGGCTAGGACACGGGCTTTTCATGCCTGTAAGATGAGTTCGACTCTCATTGGGACTGCCATCTTCATGGTACGCCGGCCGAGTGGCCGGCGTTTTTTCGTCTTGGCGACCTCATGAAAACTTGATGAAAGTTTGAGGTCGATTTGAAACCTCTCCGCCCGAATTTCTGCTATTCTATTGGCGCAGCAGTGGAAAGGATGAAACGACATGACGGAACGAGAAGCACGAATCGCCTTCAACATGATCCCCGAAGTGGGGGCCGTGACGGTGGCGCGTCTCGCCGCGGAGGCGGGCGGCAGCGTGGCCGAGGCGTATGACCGCTATCCACAGAAGGTGGACTGGGAGGGCCGCGTGCCGGACTGGGAACGCGAGCTCGCGCGCGCCGAGAAGATGCATGTGCGCCTCGTCACGGAGATCGACCCCGACTATCCGCCCCAGCTGAAGACGATCGCCTCGCCGCCGCTCGCGCTCTACGTGGTGGGCGACGTGAAGGCGCTCGCGCGGCAGAGCGTGGCGCTCGTGGGTACGCGCGGCGCCACGGCGTATGGGCGCGACGTGGCGGAGCGCTTCGCGTTCGGGCTCGCGCAGCGTGGCTGGGTCGTCGTCTCGGGGCTCGCGCGCGGCATCGACACGGCCGCGCACCGCGGCGCGCTCGCGGGGCATGGCGCCACGGTGGGCGTGCTCGGCGGCGCGCTCGACATGTTCTACCCCTCCGAGAACCGGGGGCTCGCGCGGGAGATGGTCGAACACGGCGGTTGCGTGGTGAGCGAATTCCCGTTTGGGCGCAGTCCCGATCCGCAGACCTTCCCGCAGCGCAACCGCGTGGTCTCGGGGCTTTCGCGCGGCGTGGTCGCGGTGGAGTGCCCCTTGCGCAGCGGCACGCTCATCACGTGCATGCGCGCACTGGAGCAGGCGCGCGCCGTAATGGCCGTGCCGGGACGCATCGACTGGAAGACCTCCGAAGGCTGCCTGCACCTCATCCGCGAAGGCGCGCGCATGGTGACGAGCGTGGACGACGTGCTGGAGGAGCTCACGCCGCTCGGCAAGATGACGACGCCGCCAAAGCCCGCCGCGCGCCCCGCGCATCCCGCGCCCGCTGCCCCGCGTCCGCCAGGGGCCGCACCGGCCGTTGTGCCGACCGTGCCGGCCGCCATCTCGCTGGAGGAGGCGGCCGTGCTCGCGGCGGTTCCGGAAGGCGGCGTCGGCGTGGACGCGCTGGCGCGGGCGGTGAAGCTCAACGCCGCGCGCGTGAACGCGCTCCTCGTGGGGCTGCGCCTCAAGGGGCGCATCAAGTTCCTGCCCGGCAACCGCGTCGTCGCCGTGAAAATCTGACGCGCACTTTACTTTCACGCGCACTTGTCGTAAACTATTTGTCTGCATTGAAGGAAGAAACATGAGCAAGAAGCTTTTGATTGTGGAATCGCCAGCAAAGGCGAAGACGATTGGCAAGTATCTCGGCAGCGAGTTCACCGTGATGCCGTCCGTGGGGCATATCCGCGACCTGCCCAAGAAGGGTCTGTCGATCACGATCACGCCGGAGAAGGACAAGGAGAACGCCTGGAAGTTCACGCCCAGCTACGAGATCTCGCCGGACAAGAAGAAGGTGGTGGGCGATCTGCGCAAGGCGGCCACGGCGGCGGACGAAGTCTTTCTGGCGTCCGACCCTGACCGCGAGGGAGAGGCGATCGCGTGGCACCTGGGCGAAGTGCTGGCCAAGGAGACGAAGGGCAAGCCCGTGCACCGCGTGACGTACAACGAGATCACGGCCAACGCGGTGCGCGACGCGGTGGCGCATCCCGGCGAGGTGAACATGGCGCGCGTGGACGCGCAGGAGGCGCGGCGCATCCTCGACCGCCTCGTGGGCTTCAAGGTGTCGCCGTTTCTGTGGAAGAACCTGCAGTACGGCTACTCGCTCAGCGCGGGGCGCGTGCAGAGCGTGGCGCTGCGCCTGCTCGTGGAGCGCGAGCGCGAGATCCAGGCGTTCACGCCGGTCAGCTACTGGGTGCTCGGCGTGGAGGCCGCCAAGGGCGTGAAGGGCGTGCCGTTCATCGCGAAGCTCGCGCGCCTCGACGGCGAGAAGCCGGACGTGCGCGACCAGGGCGAATCGGCCATGCTCGTGGGCGACCTCGACGGCGCCTCGCTGCGCGTCGCCTCGGTGAAGACGCAGCCCAAGACGCGCCACCCGTATCCGCCGTTCACCACGTCCACGCTGCAGCAGGCGGCGTCGAGCCTGTGCGGCTTCTCGCCCAAGCGCACGATGGGTCTTGCGCAGAAGCTCTACGAAGAAGGTCTCATCACCTACATGCGTACGGACAGCGTGAACATCGCGGCCGTGGCGCAGAAGGCGGCGCGCGAGCTGATCGGGCGGGAGTACGGCGCGGCGTTCGTGCCGGAGAAGCCGAACTTCTACAAGTCCAAGGCCGGCGCGCAGGGGGCGCACGAAGCGATTCGTCCCACGGACGTCGCGAAGACCGCCGCCGCGCTCGAGGGCCTCGACGCGCCGAGCCTCAAGCTCTACGATCTCATCTGGCGCCGGTTCGTGGCGTCGCAGATGACCGACGCGCGCCTGTCGCTGACGACCGTGGGCCTCGAGGCCGTGAAGGAGGAGATGCAGCACAGCTACTTCTTCACGGCGTCCACGACCAAGGTCGACTTCGAGGGCTTCCTCGCCGTGATGAACGCGGCGAAGAAGACGCGGGGCGTCAAGGCGGCGGAGGCGGTCGATGAAGACAGCGACGAGGTGAAGGAACTGCCGCCGCTTGCGGAAGGCGACGCCCTCGTGGCGCGGCGCTGGCTCTCGGACCGCAAGGAGACGAAGCCGCCGGCGCGCTTCAGCGAAGCCTCGCTCGTCAAGGCGCTCGAGGAGAACGGCGTGGGCCGCCCTTCCACCTACGCGCAGACGATCGAGACGCTCGTGGACCGCCAGTACGCGACGCGCGAATCGCGCCAGCTCGTGCCCACGAAACGCGGCATGGACGTGAACGACTGGCTCGTGAAGAAGCTCGAACCGCTCTTCAACGTGGGCTACACGGCCCAGATGGAGGAAGAACTCGACAAGATCGAGGAGGGCAAGATCAATGGCAACGGCATGCTCTCCGACTTCTACGCGAAGTTCAACGCCTGGCTGGACGCGGCGAAGGAGCCGCCGCCGCCGCCGGAGAAGTTCACCCAGCTGCTCGCGCTGCTCGACGAGGTGAAGACGTGGCGGCCCGCCACAAAGGCCGGCCTGCGCGTCTACGACGACCACGGCTTCGTGGAGACCGTGCGCAAGCGCCTCGCCGAAAAGCCGCAGACGCTCACCACGCGCCAGCTGCAGGCGCTCGTGAAGCTCGCGATCGGCTACCGCGAACAGATCGACGACGCCGAAATGCGCCTCATCACGCTCGGCTACGGCGGCGAACTGGGGCGCGTGAAGAACGCGCCGCCGGAAGAACTCGTGAAATGGTGCTTCCAGACGATCGACCGCATTGGCGGGCTCACGAAGAACCCGTTCCTCAACTCCCTGCGCGAACAGGTCGACCGCGGCCGCCCGCTCTCCGAAAAGCAGTTCCAGATTCTCGCGCGCAGCGTGGGCGAAAACGCGGGCGCGCTGCCGGACGCGGAGGATGTGCGCAAGAAGCTCATGCCGTTCGTGCCCGACGGCTTCGAGGCCGCGCCCGTGGATCCCGCCGTGCCGGGGCTGCTCAAGCTGCTCGCCGAGGTGAAGGTCTGGAAGGAGCCCGTGCGCCGCGGCCGCCGCACGTACGACGACGCGGAATTCGTCTCCTCCCTCCGCGACCAGTATGCGCGCCGCCGTTCGCTCTCGCCGCGCCAGGCGCTCGCGCTGCGCCGCGTGTGCGTGACCTACAAGGACCAGATGCCGGACTTCGAGGAGGTCGCCGACACGCTCGGCCTGCGCGACCTGCAGATGCGCGCCGCCCCGCTGAAGAACGCGGAAAGCGACGCGAAGAAGGACGTGCGCGCCGAACTGCGCCGCGCCGCCCGAAAGACTGACCAGGACGAAGCCTGACCGTGGCCCTCAAGCCGCCATGCCCGGTGAACGCGGCGGCACGGGGCGACGACGCCGTGCGCCGCTTCCGCGCGCACCTGCTCGCGGAACGCAATGCCTCCGCGCACACGGCGGCGGGCTACGAACAGGACGTCGCGCAGTTCGCCGCCTTCCGTTGGGGCGCGGAGGCCGCCGCGCCGTTCCCCTGGGCGCGGGCGACGGTGGAGGACGCGCGGAACTTCCTCATGCTGTTTGCGCAGGACGGCGCGCGCGCCACCACCACGCGACGAAAGCTCGCCTCGCTGCGCGCCTTCTACGCCTTCCTCGCGCGTGAGGGCCTCGCGGCGGCGAATCCGTTTCACGGTCTGCGCGGACCCAAGCTGCCGCACGCGCTGCCACGCACGCTCACCGTCGAGGAAGTGAGCCGCTTTCTCGCCGCGCCGCGCGACGACCTGCGCCAGCGCCGGGCCGCCGGTCTCGAGACTTCGGCGGTCGATGAATACGTGCATCTGCGCGATGCGGCCGTCTTCGAGACGCTCTACTCCACGGGCTGCCGCATCTCCGAAATCACGCCGCTCGTGTGGCGGCAGATTGACTTCGCCCGCGGCGGCGTGGTCGTCACGGGCAAGGGCGCGAAGCAGCGGCTCTGCATTCTCGGCAAGCCCGCGCGCAAGGCCCTGCGGATCATGCGCGAGAAGGCGGCGGAAATCTGGCCCGACGGCGCGCTGGATGGCGCGCCCGTGTTCCTGAACGACCGCGGCGACGCACTCTCGCCACGCGAAGTGGAACGCCGCATGAAGGTGTGGCTCGCGGCCGCCGACCTGCCCGCCGACCTCTCGCCGCACAAACTGCGCCACAGCTTCGCCACGCACCTGCTCGACTCGGGCGCGGATCTGCGCAGCGTGCAGGAAATGCTCGGCCACGCCTCGCTCGCCACCACCCAGATCTACACCCACGTTTCGATCGAACGCCTCAAAGATGAGTACATGAAGGCCCATCCCCGCGCCCATTGAGGTTTGTCCTGAACATGAAAAAATCGCTCCTCGCCCTCTTCGCCCTGTCCTTCGCCCTCGTCTGCGGCGCCACGCCCTGGGCGGACTACGTGCAGATGACCGTGCACGAGCGCCTGGTCGCCGCGCCCGCGCCGCACCCGCGCCTGCTGGCGGACGCCGACGCCTTTGCGCGCGTGCGCACTTCCACGAACGAACTCGTGCGCCTCGGTCGCGAGCGCGTGATTTTCGTGGCGGATCAGCTGCGGCGCGCGCCCCTGCCGCGCCGCGTGCTCGAGGGCAAGCGCCTGCTCACTGTCTCCCAGCGCGCGCTCGAGCGCATCACGGCGCTCGCGATGGCCTACCGCCTCACGGACGACGCGCGCTATGCCACGCGCGCGATCGCGGAGGCCGAGACCGTATGCGCCTTCCGCGACTGGAACCCCGCGCACTTCCTCGACACCGCCGAACTGACGCTCGCCGTGGCGATCGCCTACGACTGGCTCTATGACGCGCTCACGCCCGCGCAGCGCGCCGCGTTGAAGGCCGGCCTCGTCGCAAACGGCCTGCGCGACGCGAAAACGGGCGGACCGAAGACGGGCGGCTGGGTGAACGCGGCCAACAACTGGGGACAGGTGTGCCACGGCGGCCTCGCGGCCGGCGCCATCGCCGTGATGGACGAAGAGCCCGCGCTCGCGGAGAAAATCCTCGTGCGGACGATCACCGCGCTGCCGCGGCCGATGCAGGCGTTTGCGCCGGCGGGCGGCTTCGCCGAAGGCCCCGCCCAATACTGGAGCTACGCGATGACATTCAACGTCGTGGCGATCGACGCGGTCGAGCGCGTGTTCGGCACGGACTTCGGCCTCTGCGACCTGCCGGGCTTCAAGGCGAGCGCCGACTACCTCGATTCGCTCACCGGCCCCACGGGACTGCTCTTCAACTACGCGGACGCCGGCATCTCGCCGCGCCAGGATCGCCTTGCGCGCCGCGGCGTGGAGGCCTGCAGCTGGTGGCTCGCGCGCCGCTTCAACCGCCCCGACACGCTCACTCGCTTCGCACTGCCGCTCTACCGCGCGCAGTGCGCCAACCGCGCGCCGCTCAACCTCACGCCACGCCGTGCCTTCCAGCGCCTCTTCCCGCTCGCGCTGCTCTGGATGGACGCGGAGGCAGCACTCGCGGCGCAGGGCCCCGCCACGCCGCTCTGCCGCGTGATTCCGGGGCTCGTGCCCGTCTCCGTGCAACGCACGGGCTGGGACGCGAACGCCTGGTTCGTGGGTCTCAAGGGCGGCGCGGCGCAGGTGCCGCACGGTCACCTCGACATCGGTTCGTTCGTGCTTGACGCCAAGGGCGCGCGCTGGGCGTGCGACATCGGCAGCGAAGACTACTTCCGCATGGAATCCTCCGAGCGCAAGGTCAACATCTGGGATATGGCGCAGGGTTCGCTGCGCTGGAAGATCTTCCGCCTCGGCCCCGAAAGCCACAACATCCTGCAGATCAACGCCGCATGTCCCTACGTGGCGGGCCGGGCGACCGTGGTGGCGTTCACGAACGAACCGCTGAGCAAGGTCACGTACGACCTCACGCCCGTCTATCCCGGCACCACGCGCGTCACGCGCACGGGCACGCTCATGCCGGGCGGCGGCTACATTCTGGAAGACCACCTCGAAGGACTTCACAACCGCGACGTCGTGCGCTGGCAGATGCTCACGCCCGCGCGCGTAAAGGCCCTTGAGCGCAACATGCTCACGCTCACGCAGAAGGCGATGGACGGCGAACCCGTGGAGCTCACGCTCACGGCGGCCGACCGCCATGCGCAGTGGGTAGCGGAGGACGTCTCCGCCGTGCCGGGCCCGGATGAATCGCCGAACCCGGGCCTCACGCGCGTGTTCTTCACGCAGCTCGCCCCAACGAACGGCGTCGTCGATGTCGCCGTTCGCTTCGAGTAGCAGTGCGCTAGAGACTTCTCAGCTGGCTGATCTCCGCCCGGCGCGCCTGCGCGTAGGCGATCACGTCCATGCCCTCGGGCAGCACGGGCGTGACGTAGGCGGTGCCGCACACGGCGCAGCACGCGCCGTCGTTAAGCGGCGCCCCGCAGGAGGGGCAGCGCAGTTCAAGCACTTCGCCGCACTGCGTACAGCGCGCGCCGCCCGTCGGCGACGCCACGTTCCGGTTCGGACGGTAGAAGAGCCGCCCTTCCACCACGTAGGGAATGTTGGAAGGGCAGTGGCCGTTCGGGCAGTAACCGTGCGTCACGCACGCATGCGCGTCGTGAAGATGCGGCGACTCAGGAGCTTCGGAACCCTCGGCATCCTTCGCCTCGGGAAGCGTCACGCCAAGGAAGTCGGCCAGTTTGTGGACGAGTTCGTCCGACAACTTGGTCGTCATGCCGCCTTCGAACATCGAAATTGCGGACTGCTGACAGCCCAGGGCGCGCGCCACGGCGGACTGGTTCAGCCCCTTCGCCTTGCGCGCTTCCTTGAACTTGAAGCAGATGTCTGTCGACAGATTGGTCATCGCGAAATAGTATGCTCTTTTTTCACCGCGCCGACAAGGGGGTGAATATCAACACCTATCAACAGATTTATCACAACACTCCTCGCAAGGTTATAAACAAGTGATAACAACCCTGTTGACAACCATTTTTGTCAACAATGATGTGATAAGGTGTTGATATTGATCCACCCTTTCTTCGTACGCCTACACTTCATCCCCGCACGACCAGTCCGCACAAATCAAGCAATTTCATTCGCGTTCCCCACCCAACCCCTTTTCGTCCGCACAAATCAAGCAACCACTTTACCCCC
>CAVGKN010000030.1:0-8818 GCA_963629855.1 Lachnospiraceae bacterium | reverse complement strand
AATAGCGGATGCCCGTGCCGAGGGCCTTCGAGACGGCCTCCTTCGCGCACCAGAAGCGCACCACCGCGCTCGGCGCGTTCACCGCGCGCACGGCGAGGTCGAGTTCCTCGGGCGTGAACACGCCGCGCGTGAACTCCTCCGAGAGGTCGCGGTCGCGTGATTCCACGTCCACGCCCGCGCGCGCGTTCGCCGCCACCACCGCCACCACGAACTGCGCCGTGTGGGCGATGGCGAGGTCGATGGACGACGTGAGGTGATCGTCCTTCCAGCGGCCGATGGGATGGGGCTTGCCGCTGTCGTCGCACCAGATCTGCACGTCGGCGGGGCACCAGCGCGCCTGGTAGTTGTCCTGCAGGAAGCGGCGCACGGCCTCTTTCGCGGCGATGCGGCCGAAGAGCCATTCCGTGCGGCGGCTCGCGGAACCGGAGAGGTTCGCGAAGTCCACGCGCTCGGTCTTGTTGAGCACCACGTGCGAGAGCGTCTTAAGCCAGATTTCCTCGTTGCGCTCGAAGAGCTTGTAGGGCACATCGGTGATGCACGCGGAGGCCACATTCGTGGCGGGCGAGCCGAGCAGCTCCGGCGCGAGCGGCTTCGTGAGGTACGTCGTCACGGGCGAAAGCAGCAGATGGCGGTAGTCGTCGGGCACGCGCTCGGTGAGTTCCTCGTAGCCGCGCAGCTCGAGCACGAGCTTGCCGTTGCCGTCGGAGACGAGAATGTCCACGATGAGCGACTGCGGCGTGACGCCGGTGTTGCGTAGATAGGCGTGCAGGCGCATGCCCTCGGTCACGGGCGCATGCAGCGCGATGCGGCGCACGCGGAACGGGAACGAGAACGCGCCCGGGAAGCGCTCGTGGCTGCGCCAGAGCGAAAAGCCGTCCGTGACGGCGGCGAGCAGCTGCGGGTTGAGCGTCCACACGGGCATCTTCGTGTGCGTGACGGCGCGATCGCTCGCGGGCACTTCGAGCTCGTAGTCGAGGCCGACTTCGCTCCAGCGGTCGGCGGCGCGGATGCCGCGCAGGCGGGGCCCTGCGAAGAGTCGGTCGGGGTAGATGTCGCTGTCGGTCCAGTGCACGTCGCGCGGCTTGTCGAGGGACGGCGGCACGAAGGCCTCGGGCACGGGCGGCTCGGCGGCGAGCAGGAAGATGGCCTCCTGCGCGGGCCACGTCCAGGCCGAGTCGGGCGCCTCCTCGCGCAGCTGCACGCGCACCGCGGTGTGCGCGGGATCGTCGCTCGCCGTGCGCTCAGCCCGCACGAATACGCGCAGGCGACCGTGCCGGAAGGCGATACGCCGCCGGCTCTGCAAATCCTCTACCGCCACCACGTGACGATTCGGCATGAGCGCCTGCGCGGCTTCGGCCATGATTTCCGCGCCGGCCACGGGCGTGAGCAGCACGAGGCCGTGGAGGCCGCCGGTCGCGAGCACTCCGGGATGCTCGAGCTGCGCGGCGCCGAGCGCGAAGTCCGCGAGGAACGGCTCTTCGCGGAAGGAGAATGTCTTGACGATTTCGCGGATGCCGGGCTGGTCGTCCACCACGTCGGCGTTGGAGATGAGCGGCAGAATGGCGCCGAACTCGAACTGCTTCTGGCGGCGCGCGCGCGCGGCGGCGGCGGCGGCGCGTTCGGCGACCTTGTTGCGCCGGCCCGGCGTGGCCTCTGGCGTCATCACGGCGCCGAGCGAGGTCGAGTCCGAAAAGAGCATGAGGCGTGGGAACTCGCGCGCGAGCGGCATCTCCTTTTCGGCGCGCATCTCGATCGTGAAGGGCGAGGCGAAGTCGAGCCGGCGCGGCCGCCGGTGCGCGAAGAGCGCGGCGGGCGTGACGGGCGCGCCGAGCGCGGCGAGCGCGCCGACCACGTGCTGCAGCTGCAGGATGCCGCCGCGGTGGATCGAGTCCGCCGCGAGCGCCACGTGCTCCTCGCCGCGCAGCACGTCGCCGATCACGCCCGTGAGCGCGCCGCGCGGCCCGGCCTCGAGGAAGACCGTGAAGCCATCCGCATACATGCGGCGGATCGTCTCGCCGAAGCGCACGGGCTTGACCCACTGGTCGCGGACAGCGTCGCGCACCTTGCGCGTCTTGGGCGGCAGCGGCGCGGCGAGGCCGCAGGAGTAGAGCGGAATCTGCGGCTTCTCGTCCACCCAGTGGCCGGCGAGCGTGCCGAAGAGCGGCAGGATGCCGCGGCACCAGGGCGTGTTGAACGGACGGTCGATCTGCAGACGGCGACCGCGCGCGCCCACGGCGGCGAGCGCCTTCTGCACCTCCTCCACGGCGTGCGGCGCGATCGCGAGCGTCCACTGCTTGGGCGAGAGCGCGAAGGCGACCTGAGCGTCGGCGGGGTCGAGCGTGGCGAGCACGCGCTCCGCCTCCTCCGGGTGCGCCGTGAGCATGGCCACGAGCGCGCACGTGGGCAGCCCCGCGTGGGCCACGGCGGTGTTGACGACCTTGTAGGTTTCGCGCAGGAAATCGAGCCGGCGCGCGCGGTCGAACTTGCGCCCGAAGCAGCCGGCCGCGATGAGCGCGTTCAGGTCGCCGCCCGCGAAGCCCGTCGTGCCGTCGGGGTGGATGCCGAGCGTGTCGAGGATGCGCACGATCGCCGCGTTCGCCGAATAGGTGGAGACCACGGCCTCCGCGTAGGCGCCGCCCGTGAAGACGTCCGCGTCGTGACGGTAGTAGGGCGCGGGCGGAAACACGAAGTCGGAGGGCTGGAAGAGCCCGCGCCCCGCGAGCGCGGCCTCGAGCTCGTCGAACGGCAGGCGGCATTCGCGGAAGACCATCGCGAGGTCGCGCAGCATGTCGGGGTAGAACGACGCCGCGCCCGGAAACACGAACGCAAGCCGGCCGCCCGAGTCGCCGCCAAGCAGATGCCGGCGAAAGTAGTAGGTGCCGCCCTTGTCGCGCACGCGCGCGCTGCCGCCGCGAATGCGCCCCGCCGCCGAAACGAGCCGACCGCGCAGGTCGGCCACCGAATGCGTGACGACCGCGAGCACGGCCGCGTGGTTCGCCGCGAAATCCTTCGCGCACGTGTAGGCCACGTCGCAGAGCGGCACGCCCGGCGCCTGGTCGAGGAACCGCGCGAGGCGCTCCGCCGCCTCCGCGAGCGCCGCGTCGTCCGCCGCGCCGAGCAGCACGAGCTCGCTGCCAAAGGCTTCGCTGAAATCCGCGTTCATGACCGATCCTCCGCCGTGGGTTCCTCTTCGAGCACGAGCGCCGCGCGCCGGTCGCTGAAGTCGCCCATGAGCACCACCGCGCGCCGCGGCGAACTGGGGTCGCCCGTGATCCACGGCCGCGCCTCGTTGAGCACGTACACGGAGGAGCCGAGATGCGCAAGCGCGTCGATCGGCCGCTCCACCGGCACCTGCGGCGGCAGCACCTTGCGCCGCAGCGCGATCGCCGTCTTGAGAATCGCCGCCGCGGCCGAGGCGCGGAAGCAGTGGCCGATGTTGCCCTTCACCGAACCGAGCCCCACGAGCGGCCCGCCGGGCCTGTGCTCGCCCCAGCTGCGCTGCACGGCCGCGACTTCGGCCGCGTCGAGCGCCGGCACGCCGCAGCCGTCGCCCTCGATGAGCTGGATGGACTGCTGCGGCACGCCCGCGCGCTCCACCGCCGCCGTGAGCATCGCGTCCATCGGCGCAGTGCCGCACGCCGCGGCGCGCGCGAGCGCGTAGATGCGGTCGTGCGCGCGCAGGGCGTCCGCCTCGCGCTTGAGCACGAAGAACGCGCCGCCTTCGCCCGGCAGCGTGCCCTTCGCGTCGCGGTCGAACGGCGTGAGTTCGCCTGCGGTGGAGAACTCGATTTCGCCGGTGAGCCCTTCGAGCAGGGCGCGGCTGAGCGGCGGCGTGAGCGCGCCCGCAAGCGCCACGTCGGCGCGGCCGCTACGCAGGTCGTCCATCGCCGCGCGCAGCGCCGCAATGCCGGAAAGCGCGCCCGCGTCGAGCGTGGTCGCGCCGCCGGAGAAGGAACATTCGCGCGCGATCCAGTCCGCAATGCGGTGGCCCGCGCCGGAGAGGAAGCTCGCCGTGTCGGCGGCGGGCAGCGACTCGAGCAGCTTCGCGCGCACCTCGGCAAGCGTCTCCGCCGGCGCCGTACGGAACGAGCGCGCCAGGATGTCCATCGTCTGATCCACGAAGAACGTGTGCTGCAGCCAGTTCATCGTGGACGTGCTGAATGGCGGCGCATAGCCGAAGCGCACCGTGCCGCGCGCGGGCTCGGGCGCGTGGGGACGCATCCCCGCGTCCGCCAGCGCGTCGAACGCGAGCTGCACGGCGAAGTAGAGGTCCTGGTTTTCGCCCGCGTTGATCTGGCGCGGGAACGTGATGTCGCGCGGCACGCAGGCGTAGAGCGGCCCCAGCAGGCCGCCGTGCGTGGGATACGCGCGCTCGGGGAAGAGGTTGCGCGCGCCCGGCGCCAGGGCGAGGTCTTCGCCAAACGGCGCGAGCGCGCTGGCGCGGCGCATGATCAGCCGCCAGAAGGCGCCCGGATCGGGCGCCCCCGCGAACCGGCACGACGCGCCGACAATGGCAATGGGACAGGTGTCCATGCACACAGTATAGCATAACCTCCTTCAGCGTGCCGAGCCGATTGCGTTACCACGTCGCAAGCGGGCGAAAATGTGCTATACTGTCGTTCAGGAATCGTCTTCTATGCAAACCTATCATGAACCGCTTGTCAAGGCCTGGACCGACTACGTGGCCGGGCGCATTGACGCCAAGACGCTCAAGGGCCATTCCGCCGGATTTGGCATCTACCAGCAGCGCGACGGACGCACGATGATGCGCATCCGCCGCGTGGGGGGCTTTGTGACCACCAGGGATCTGCGTGTGATCTGCGAGATCCTGAAGGCGCATCCGGGCGCCTACGCGCATCTCACCACGCGGCGGGACGTACAGCTGCACGGCATTCCCGCCGAGGCCGTCACGGCCACGCTCGAGACGTGCGAGTGCAGGGGCTTCCCGTTCCGCGGCGGCGGCGGCGACACGTTCCGCAACGTGCTCACGAGCGTCTATTCCGGGCTGCATCCCGATTCCGTCTTCGACGTGACGCCCTACGCGCAGGCGCTCTCCGAGGAGTTCGCCACGTTCGACCGCGCCTATGCCCTGCCGCGCAAACTCAAGATCGCCTTCGCCGACCGTCCCGCCGACGCGGCGCTCGCCCTGACGAACGACCTGGGCTTCATCGCGAAGATCGTCGACGGAAAGCGCGTCTTCGAGACCTACCTCGGTGGCGGCATCGGGTTCAAGCCGCGCCTGGGCTTCAAGCTGTTCGACGCGCTGCCCGCTCCCGACTGCCTGCGCGCCGCGCGGGCGCTCACCGCGCTCTTCGACGAGCACGGTTGCCGCACGAACCGCGCCCACGCGCGCATCCGTTTCCTGCGCGACGATCTGGGCGACGCCGGCTTTGCCGATCTCTTCAAGACCTACTTCGACCGCGAACCGCCCGTGACGAATTTCCGTATCGATGCGCAGTACCCGCCCGCCGCCGTGCGCATTCCGTTTCCGGCGTCGTTCCCGGATGCACAGACCGCCGCGCCCGACGACTGGCGCGCGCTGGCCGTCACGCCGCTGGCGCATGGGCTTGCGGCCGTGCGTCTCTTCGTGCCCTTTGGCAATTTCACGGTGCAGGAACTGTGGCGGCTGCTCGTTCTGCTCGAGTACCATTCGGTCGGTCACCTGGAGATTCTGCCGTCGCTCGACTTCGGCATCGTGGTGGCCGCCTGCCAGCTCGACGGCGTCTATGCCGTGCTGGACGCCTTTTCCACGAACAACCGCGACTACTGCGCGCGCAGCTTCGTGGGCAACATCCGCACGTGCGTGGGCTGCACGGTGTGCACGAGCGGCGTGACGGACGCGCCCGCCATTGGCCGCGCCGTGGCCGACTACTTCGACGCGCGCTACGCCGTGCGCGACACGCCCGAGAAGATCGCCGTGGCGCGTGCGCTGCTCAACGACGTGCGGATCAGCGGCTGTCCGAATTCGTGCACGTGCCAGCAGCTCGCCGCCTTCGGCTTCGCGGGCCGCAAGCAGAACGGCGTCGACGCCGAGACGGTCTACACGCCCGGCAGCCTTCAGCCGCCGCGCCTCGGCGAGCCCGGGGAGGTCATCTCCGCCGCCGACCTCCCCGCCGTTCTTGAACGGCGCATTCTGGAGAGGATCGGCACCTAGGTTCATTCGTCGGCGACGGGGCGGCGCAGGGCCTTCTTGGCGGCGTGGGCGTGCTTGTCGTCGAGCATGCGCTGCTTCTGGCGGCGGGAGCGTCGGCGCTTCTGGCGGCGTTTCTTCTCGCGGGCCTGCTGGGCGTCGCTCTTGCGGCCCTGCTCGCGCGCAAGGAGGCGCTCGGCGAGCGTGCGGCGCGCGAGCCAGCGGTTGATCTCGCGCGAGCGATTCTCGCCGCAGCGCACCTGCAGCCCCGAGGGCGGATGCACGAGGCGCACCACGGACGACGTCTTGTTCGTCTTCTGGCCGCCTGGGCCGCCGCCGAGGATGAACGATTCCTCGAGGTCGTCCTCGTACACGTGCGCCTCGTTCATGAGCGCCTTGATTTTTGCGATTGTCTCCGGCGTCATCATTTTGCTATACTTTCCTTGTCATGACAAAAGTTCTTGTTCCACTGGCCGACGGTTTCGAGGACATCGAAGCGGTCGCGATCATCGACGTGCTCCGCCGCGGCGGAGTCGACGTGGTCACGGCGGCGCTGGGCGATTCGCTCGGCGTCCGTTCCGCCCATGGCATCACGATGCAGGCAGATGCCCGCCTCGCGGATGTCCTGGAAAACGAATACGACGCCATTATACTCCCTGGCGGCGGAGAAGGCACGAAAAATCTGCGCGAATGTGCGCCGTTGCTCGAGCGCCTGCGCCGGCAGAAGGCGGACGAACGCCTGCTCTGCGCGATCTGCGCCGCGCCGACCGTGCTGGAGGCGGCGGCCGTGATCGACGACGAGGACGTGACGTGCTATCCCTCGTGCATGCCGGAGATGGGGCGGCCCGTGCAGCACGTGCCCGTGGTTGCCGACCGCCAGCTCATCACGGGGCAGGGCCCGGGCGCGGCGACGCTCTTCGCGCTCGTGGTGCTCGCCCATCTCGAAGGCGAACGCACGGCGCACAACATCGCGAACGGCATGCTCGCTACGCTCGCATGAAGACGACCACCCGCATTGTCGCGCGCGTGGGCGTGGGCGTTGCGCTTGCGCTCGGGCTTGTCGCGGGCGGCGCCGCGCTCTGGGCGCACCGACCGTGGCGACCGGCCGTGCTCGTGAACGGCCGCGCGCTCACCGTGGGCGAACTCGACCTGCGCGCGCGCACGCTGCTCGACGACGCGCGCCGCACGGCCGCGCCGTCCAACGCCGCGGCCTTCACCGAGGCGGCGGCGCTGCCCTACTACCGCCGCCAGGCCGCCAAGATGTGGATCGTGAAGGAGACGCTGCTCGCCGCGGCGCTCGCCCGCGGCGTTACGGCCACGCCCGCCGACGAAAAGGCCTCGCTCGCGCAGATCGCCGCGCGCCTCAAGAGCCGCAACCTTACGCCCGATCAGTTCTTCCGCGAAGGCCCGCTGCCCGAAGACGTGAAGCGGCGCGACTTCCGCGAGGGCGTGCTGATCGACGCCTTCATCGCGCGCGAAGTGCGCGACAAGATCGACGTGCCGGCGGCGGCGGTCGACGCGCGCCTGGCCGCGATGCGTCGCGCCGACAAGACGGCGCCCACACGCCGCCAGGCGCTTGCCGCGCTGCGCGCCGAGCGCTTTCGCGACGGCTTTCGCCGCCTCTGCGCGGAGCTCTTCCGGAAGACCACGCTCGCGTGCCCGGCCTACCCGGATCTCGAGAACTTCGACGAACTCTATCTGAAAAACCGAAAGACGTAATGGGTTACTCAAGTTCGCGCGCGAACTTGAGTAACCCATTACCGAAAGACGAACTGACGGCTTGACACGGCAAACGGAGATTTTGTAGACTATTTTCCCGTTGTCCATTTTATGTCAAGTCAACAAACAGTTAGAACGAGGATTAAACATCATGAATGTGAAGGCGAAGGACGTTGTGCTTCATCGTGTTGTCAGGGGGCTGGGATGCATGCTCGCCGCGGCGATGCTTTTCTGCGGCTTCTCTGGTCGCGCGGCAACGGCGGTTGACGTCCGCGACGACGCGGAGGCGTTCAATCTTGCGACGTTCAATGTTCGCACTGCTGCGGACAAGGGCGTCAACAGCTGGGGGAAGCGGCTGCCGCGGGTCGCGCAGGTCGTGCGCTCTCGTGGCTTTGACGTCTTCGGCGTCCAGGAGGCGAGGCCGTGGCAGCGTGATGGCCTGCTCTCCCAGCTGCCGGGCTGGGCGGCCGTTGGTGAGGCAGGGAAAGGGGGAAAGAAGGGCGAGGGCGTCTACATCTTTTTCGCCACGAACCGTTTCATGTGCGTGAAGTCGGACACGTTCTGGCTTTCCACGACGCCGCGGAAGCGGTATTCGAAGTCGTGGGGTTCGATGTACGTTCGCATCTGCACGATGGCCGTGCTGCGCGATCTTCGCACGGGCCGGACGCTTCGCTACTACAACACGCATCTCGACCCCGGGAGCGATCTGGCGCGCAAGGAGGGCATGAAGCTGATCCTTTCCGACATCGGCGCGTGCGGGCCGAAAGATGCCGTCGTCCTCACGGGCGACTTGAACACGTCGAATCTTGCGGACATACTTCCTGACAACGCTCCCCTGAAGGACTCGTTCCTGATTTCGGAGACGCCGCGCGAAGGTCCGGAAAACACGTTTAACGCCTGGCGCAACGAGGCGGTTTCGCGCATCGACTTTGTTCTCGTCTCGAACGGACTTCGTGTTCTGCGCTACAT
>CAVGKN010000029.1:0-8856 GCA_963629855.1 Lachnospiraceae bacterium | reverse complement strand
CGTGCACGCCCCGCTGGGTGCGGCGCAGCAGCCACTGCAGCGTGGGCCCGAGCAGACGGCGGCGCAGGATGGCCTTCTTGGTGAGCGGCTGGAAGGCGGCGGAAGCGGCGAGCGCGGCGCGCAGAAAGGGCTGGTCGCTCCACGAGATGCCCTCGGAGACGAACTGGAAGGGCGCGTTCGCGGGGAAGAGGTCGCCAAGTTCGGGCTTGCCATAATCGTGCACGCAGGGAATGACCCAGAACTGGTTCGAGAGATAGAACTGATCCATGCGGGCGGCGAGATTGCCGGATTCGGTGAACGTGGCGCGGGCGAGCGAGCGCCAGAAGGATCCCTTCGTGTAGCCGCGCGAGATGTTGCCGAAGACGGGCGCGAAGGCGAACGCCGTGTTTGGATGGTTGAGATCCGTCCCGAAGGGCTTCGCGGCATCGGTGAAGCGCACGTTCGTGAGCAGCGGGAAGTCGGCGACGGCGAGCATGGAGTGGCCGCGGTCGCGGTTGACGTAGAGGTCGCCCCCGTTGCCGGCGGCGGCGCCCCGGGCGAGCCACGCGATGAGCAGCGCGCGCTCGGGCGCCTCCGGCTTCGAGGCGGAATAGCCGGGCGCCAGGTCGGCGAGCGGCTGAGGCGAGGTGGCGAGGTTGAGCAGCGCGTCGTAGAGGCCCGTGTCGAAGTTGAAGACGAGGTTTGTCTCGTTCAGGGTCGCGGTGCCGCCCTGCACGGCATAGGCGGGGGCGGGCGCGGGGCGGCCGGGAATGGGCTTGCCGGCGAGCTCCTTCGCGCGGGCCACGAGCGCCGCGAAGCGCGGCTCGTCGTGCAGGCGCGCGAGGTCGTTGTCCTTGGCGATCACGTTGGCGTCGCGGAAGCCGAAGGCGATGGCCTTCTCGAGTTCGTCGAGGGCGGGCGCGGTCTGCTCGCGGTAGGCGAGCGCGCAGGCGAGGTTGTAGTGCCACGTGGCGTCGCCGGGCAGCACCTCGAGCGCGGCGCGGCAGGTGGCCTCCATCGTGGGGATGTCGCCGCGGCGCACGCTGTCGATCAGCTGCTGCTGCAGCTGCGCGTGGCGCGGCCACACGTTCGGATACGCCCAGGTGGAGAGCGGCTTCTCCTCGGCGGCGTCGGGCGCGGCGCACAGCGCGGACCCGGCGAGAAGCGCGGTGGTCAGGAGGATGGTGAATCTACGCATGGAGGGTTTCCTGAAGGTCGGCAAGCGAATAGGGCTTCGCGAGGAAAGCGTCGAAGGGCTGCTCCGCAAAGAGCGCCCGCGCCGTCTCCTCGGTGGAGCCGGACGTAACGACAATCCGCACGCCCGGCGCGGCCGCGCGGCACGCGGCCAGCAGACGCACGGAGTCGGTCGCGCCGAGGTGCGCGTCGAGCAGAATGCACGAAAGATGGCTGGCGCGGCGATGCACCGTGGTGAGCGCGTCCGCCAGACCTTGCGCGGTGTGCACCGTACAGCCGAGCGTCTGCAGCAGAATGGCGGTCGTCTTGAGAATCGCGGCATCGTCGTCCACGAGCAGCACTTCGCGCACGACCGGCCCGTGCGGCTTCTCGATCTTCTCGGGCTTGGGCTTGGCCACACGCTCGCCCTCGAACGGCACGGGCTCGCCCACCATGCGCACCTGCGGCGCGGGACGCACGATCACGAGGCGCGAGGCCGGCAGGAACACCCCAAACGTCGTGCCGCGGTCGGGCTGCGACTCCACGCGGACGCCGCCATGGTGCGCGTCGATGATCGTGTTCACCGTGGCGAGGCCGAAGCCGCGCCCCGAGGCCTTCGTGGAGACGTAGGGGTCGAACACGCGGCGCATCATGTTCTTCGGAATGCCGGGCCCGTCGTCCGAAATCGTGACGAGCACGCCCGGCCCCGCGGGGAGCGGCTTCGACGAGAAGAAGTAGACGGCGAGGTCGTCCGTCATCTCGTAGCGGCGCGCGCGCACGCGGATTTCGCCCACGCCATCCTGCGCTTCGCTCGCGTTCTTGACGAGGTTGAAGAACACCTTCCAGAGCTGGTCGGCGTCGGCGTCCACGGGCGGCAGGTCGTCCGGCAGGTCGTAGCGGATGGACACGTTGGGGCCGACCACGCTGTTGAGCACCGGGCGCGCGTCGCGCATGAGCTTGGCGAAGTCGACCTGGCGGAGGTTGATCTTCATCTCGCCCGCGTAGGTCATGAGCTCCTGGCCCATCAGGCTGCCGCGGTGCACGGCCTCGCGCACGGTGGCGAGCGCCTCCGGCGCCGTGGGGCTCGTGCTCTTGTGCGCGGCGATCTCCACCGTGTTGAGGATTGAGGAGAGGATGTTGTTGATGTCGTGGGCGATGGAGCCGGCGAGCAGCGAGAGGGATTCCTGCTTGTGGACGTGCTGCAGGCGCATCTCGGCGGCGCGGCGGCGGTTGCGGTCGATCACGCTTTCCGTGATGTCGCGCACGATGGCGAGCACGAAGAGCTTGCCCGTGAGCGCCACGCGCACGTCGAACCAGCGCGTGTGGGGACGCGTGCCGGCCTCGAGCACGAGCGACTGCGGCTTGCCGTGCGCGAGCACGGCGTCGATCGCCTTGCCGAACGCCTCCACGCCGTCGCGCCCGTAGAGCGTGACGTCGATGGGGCTCGTCTCGACCAGGCCCGGCATCGCGTCGACGCCGTCGAGCTGCTTGATCACCGAGACGAGACGGTGCTCGCGGTCGAAGACGAGCAGGCCGTCCGGCAGGCCGTTGATGAGCGCCTTCTGGCGGTTCTCCACCTCCGCGATCGCGAGCGTGCGGTTCGTGATCGCCTCGAGCAGGGCGTTGACGGAGAAGGCGAGCTCGGCGAATTCGTCGCTGCCCTTCCAGTCGAGGCGCGGGCAGTCCGCCTGGTCGCAGAGCTCTCGCGCGCGCTGCACGCATTCGGTCATGCGCGAGAGCGGATTGAGCAGCAGATGGCTCTGGAACCAGAACACGGGCAGCACGAGCACGATGCCGATCATCGTGATGAAGAACGTGAGCCGGCCAATGGCGAGCCCCGCCGCGTTCGAGAAGGTCTTGGGCAGCGACACGGCGATCATCGAGACGGGATTGCCGGCGATGTCGCGGATCGTGTAGACGGCCTCGAACGGATTTTCGCCAAGCTTCCAGAAGCCGCCCGAGTAGAAGTTGAGCGCCTCCGAGACGAGCGGGATGAGCACGCTGCGGCCCTTGCCATCTCCGACGCCCGCGTTTTTCTTCGCCGTGCGCGCCGTGATTGCCATGGGCACGGCGGCCACGGGCGCCGTGCGGTTCGTCACGCGCATCTCCATGCCCGCGAAGGCGGCGTTCACCTGATCCGTGAACGCGCGCGAGCTGAACGGCGTGCCGAGCACGAGGAACGTGCCGTCGCGCCCGCGCGTGATCGCGCAGTAGCACGAATGGTCGCGCATGTGCAGGATGCCGGCGGCCAGATGCTCGCCCCGGTCGCCCGTGCCGACTTCGCGCCGGGCAAGCGAGGCCGCCCATTCGGCGAGATGGCGCGTGTAGCCGGCCACGTCGGCGGCGGTGAGCGGCAGCGGCGCGTTCGTGCCGGCCGTCACGCCCGCGAGGAACTGGCCGTCCGCGTCGAGCCGCAGCGCGCAGGCCACGTTGACGCCTTTGTGCACGCCGAGAAAGGACGTGAGCGGCCGGCCGAGGTCTTCGGAGGAGAGCTCTTCCACGTGGCGGCGGATGTGGTCGGCGCTGCGCAGGGCGATGCGGTTGATGTCCGTGCCGATTTCGCGCACCTGCTGTTCGGCGTCCTTCACGAGGTGCACGAGCACGATGCGGCCGCCGATGTAGAACACGGCGAGGATGAGCAGCAGGAAGAAGCCCGTGGCGAGCGCGTAGCGCGTGCGAATGGAGTTGCGCACGCGATGGAGCGTCGCGCGGTTGGGCAGGTAGTTGCGCAGCTTGTTCATGCGGCGGCCCTCCGGCGCTGGATGGTCCAGGCCACGAGCAGCACGAGCACGAGCGCGGCCGTGATGCCGAGGCGCAGACCCAGGGACGGCGCGGCCGCGTCGGCCTTGGGCGTCTCCCGCACGAGCGCCTGCCCCGCGGGCGTCGGGAACGACGCGGGCGCGTCGAGCGCGTCCACGAGCGCGCCGATGTTGGCCGCATCCACCGGGGCGGTCGGCGCTTCGGCGGCCTGCGCGTGCAGGGCGTCCTCGTGCGCGCGTGTGCGCGTAAGATGAACGGTCGTTGGATCTTCGTGGACGTCAACCATGGTGTGCTGTCTTCCTTCCCCGTGTGTGATGCGCGCGTGCGGCCTCAGGGCGTGTCGGTTTCCCGTGAGGTGGACATCCCGAGGTATTTCTCGGCCACGTCGAGCGGCAGTTCATGCCACGAGACGACGCCCGGCGGCGACGCGCCCACGGGCAGACCGGCCTTATTGTCGATGCCCTCGGCGGAGTCCTCGCGCAGACGGATGTCCCAGTTGATGTTCAGATAGTTCTCGTACTGAATGCCCTCGTTGCGGCAGATGAGCGCACCATTGACCGTGCACGCGCCGATCTTGCCGAAGATGCCGTGGTTGTTGTAGAGCACGCCCTCGATCTTCGTGATGGAGCTCGAACTCTTGATCGCATTGATAAGCTCGTTGGGCACCACGGACTGGTAGTAGCGGCGCGTTTTCGAGTCGGCGCACGTCTTCTTCTCCTCGTAGACGGGCACGGTTTCCCAATGGCCTCCCCCCCATCTGCTGTTCACCCATTGCTGCGTGGTTTCCCCGGTGGCGACCTTCTCGGTGGTGATCTGCACCTGCGAGCCGCCGTCGGTCGCGGTGTAGTTGCCGCAGAACTTGGACTCGCCGGCGCGCGGGTAGCCGATGTCCGCGTCGGAGGCGTCGCACGTGTACTGCTGCACGTAGGGGTCGCGCGTGAGGTAGGTCGCGAGCGTGCGCGTGAAGGTGGTGTCCTGCGTGGAGTCGCCGAGCACGATGTTGCCCTTGGCGGCGAGGCTCACGAGGTCGCGCGTGGAGTTCTGCTGGGCCGTGGCGTCGGGGTTGGAGTCGGGATGCGGCCAGGAGGGGCCGTTCACGTATTCGATGTTGCCCACGATGTGGATGTTGCGCCCAGAATAGATCGTGCCCTGGCCCGTGACGTAGCCCTTGATCACGACGTCCGAATCGATGACCACGGGTCCGCTGACCTTGATGGGATTGGTCTTTGTGCCCTCGATCACGAGGGCGCCGCGGTCGGCGAGCGCGGTGTTGCCGGAAGGCCCGGCGCCGTCGTAGTGGGCGTTGATCGTGGCGTTGTTGGCCTGCACGACGTTGAAGTCGTCGTCGAGCGTGTAGCGCACGCCGCCGGAGAGCGTGCCTTTCTCCTCCTGGGCCCATTCCGCGTACTGCGAGAGGTCGGAGATCCACGGCATGGTGATGGCGCTTTCACCGTCGTCGGCGTCCTTCACGCGCTCGCGCGCGGCGGTGGTGTTGTTCGCCTTCGCGGTGGCGGCGATCGCCTCGTAGTCGTAGCCGCCCACCCATTCCTTCTTGCCGGCCTCGGTGGGAGAGTTCTCGCCATAGGTCGGCGACATCGGGCGCGAGCGGTCCGAGGTCTTGCTGCTGCTCTGGTAGGCGCTGCGGTCGTCCATGCGGCCGTAGTTCTGCACGTAGCCCTGCACGCCGAGTTCTTCGTTGGGGGCGGCGTAGACGTAGCCGTTGACCTTGCAGCTCGTGTCGAGGTACATGTTGCCGTTGGCGCGCACGTCGCCGTTGGCCGTGCAGCCCGAACCCTGGAACCAGCCGTAGTTGTTCACGAAGTAGGCGAAATCAAACACCTTGGAACGGCTCACGCCAAAGCGGAAGCGTTCCTCGAGGGCGATGTCGCTGACGGTGCCGTTCGCGTTGACGCATGTGGCGCGCGCGATAAGCGAGACGATGGCGGAGGAGCTGTTGGCGATTTGGCCGCTCGGCCCGAAGCACATCTCCACCGTGCAGCCGCTGAGGTTCGTGGTGGCGGGCAGCGTGAAGGTGTAGGACCCCGTGCCGATCGTGCGCGACCCGGCGCTCGCGTTGAACCAGGTGTAGGCCGTGCTCGACTTCGGCCCGATGCGCACGGTGGACGTGTTCTTGCCCGTGTGCTTCTCGAAGGCGGCGTTGACGCCCAGCTTCGCCCATTCGATCGCGCTCTGCGCGGCGAGGCGGCACTGGCTGCGCCCCACGTAGATCGCCGTCGCGCGCGAGGCGGAGGAGACCATGCTGAACAGCGCCGCCGTGAGGCACGTCACGAGCACGAGCGCCACAAGCGAAAAGACGAGCGCGAACCCGCCGGCCGCCGCCCGCGCGCGCCTCTTCCGTTTCTCCGTGTCTGTCGTCACGATCCCTGCTCCTTCGTTGGTCTGTGTAAAACGCTATGCGCTAGTATAGCAGAAATCGCCTCGTTTTCCGTAGTAAAAACTCACCGGCGGAAACTTCGCTCAAAGATTCTTCGGGATAAGGAGGCCGGCCAGAACCACGCAGAGCGCCACCGGCAGCCAGATCAGCGCGTCCGGGCGCACGGCGTAGTTCTTCTCGAGACTCGTCATGAGGATGACCACGAGATAGTAGCCCAGCGCCGTGACAAGCGCGATCGCGATGCCGATGGAGGACTCGCGCCGCTGCGCGCGAATGCCCAGCGGCACGCCCACGAGCACGAAGCAGATCGAGGCGAACGCGAACACGAGGCGCTTCTGGAACTCCGTGCGGAGGTTGCTGAGATTCTGCCGCAGCGTCTTCTTCACGAGCTTGAGCTCCTTCGCGACCGAGCCCGACGCGGCCGCCTTGGCCTCCGCCGACTTGTCCGCGGCCTTCTCCTGCGCGCGCGCCCTGCGTTCGGCGGCCTTGCGCGCGGCCGCGGCCTCGGGGTTCTTCACGTCGGCGCGGGCCTCGTCGATGCTGGAGAGCAACTCGAAGAAGCGGAAGTCCTTCTCGCGCCGGCGGTAGGTGCGGTCCTTGAGCGCGTCCTTCACGCGGTGCTGGAAGCGCGCGGCGCGCGCCATGCCCGGGTTGGCCTCGTCCACGGGATCCACGGTCATGCCGTGCAGGTCGAGCACGATGTCGCGCCCCTCGCTCGTCACGAGCGCCTTGGAGGCCGTGATCATGCGGTCGAGGCGCGGGTTCGAGAAGTCGAGCACGATGAGGTCGTGCAACCAGTTGCCCTCCTTCGACTCGAAGTAGATCTTCACCTTCGGGAAGTCGTCGATCACGCGACCGGGCTCGAGCAGCTCGAGCCCCGCGCCCACGGAGATGCGCCGCGCGAGGTCGCGCCGCACCTGGTGTCCGCGCGGCACGATCTCGTTGTTCACGAACACGCCGAGCAGCGTGCAGCCCAGCGCGAAGAAGAGCGGCCAGCGCATCACGCTGAGCAGGTTCACGCCGCACGCGCGCATCGCCGCGATCTCGCTATCCGCCGAGAGGCGCGAGAACACGAGCACGGACGACACGAGCAGCGCGAGCGGAATCGTCCACTGCAGCGTCTCCGGGAAGCTCACGAACGCGAAGCGCCCCACGAGATCCACGGGGATGCCCTGCAGCATGTAGCGCACGATCTGCACCATCAGGCCGATCGTGAGCACGAAGGAGAGCACGAGAAACGCGAGAAAGAAGGACGAGAGAAACGAGCCGAACACGTAGCGCTCAAGGGTTTTCATTCGCCGAAGCCTCCGAAGTTCCACTGCAGCCCCACGCCAACCGCGTAGAGCATTCCGCACGGCGAATCGCACGCCACGAGCGCTGTGGCGTCTACGCGCAGATCCAGGTTTTCCGTGAGATGGTAGAAGGCGCCGAGGCCGACCTCCGGCCCGGTGGCCGTGCGGTGGGAGCCGTCGGCGAAGGCGTGCCGCGCGCCGAAGCGCGTGCACGCGCCCAGGGTCATGAAGGGATCGAAGCGCTCGCAGCCGAACAGCTTGTCGAAGACCTCGAAGCCGGCGAAGTGGTAGAGCCCACGCGCGGAGACGCCCGTGAGAGCCTCGTGCCCGCCGCGCGCGGAGACGTTGGGCGCACACGCGCCCTCCACCTCCCACGCGAGGAAGTCGGTGGCGTAGACGCCCGCGCGCAGCGCCACGTCGGCCGCGCGAGAAAGAGAGTTGCCATTGCCCGGCAGCAGCAGCCCGCCGCCCGCGCCCACGTAGCAGGGCGGCAGCTCCGCCCGCGCGCACCACGCGCCAAGACCGCACGCGGCGGCCAGCAGCAGCGCGAAGCGTCGCGCCCCTCCGTTTCGTCTCTTCATCGTCACCTTACTTCTTCACCATTTCCGTGATGGCGCTCAGGAACTGATTCACGTCCGTGAAGCGCCGGTAGACCGAGGCGAAACGGATGTACGCCACTTCGTCGAGCTCGTGCAGACGCGCCATCACACACTGCCCGATGAAGTCGGAGGTCACCTCTTCGCCCTCCAGCGCCGAGACCACGCCGCCGATGAGATCCTGCACCTTCGTCTCGGGAATCGGCCGCTTCTGGCACGCGATGCGCACGGACTTCTCGAGCTTCTCGCGCTGGAACGCCTCGCGCCGCCCGTCGCGCTTGACCACGAACAGCTCGTCGCGATCGACTTCCTCGTGCGTCGTGAATCGGTGTCCGCACTTCAGGCACTCGCGCCGGCGCCGCATCACGGCGCCTTCGCGCGAGGTCCTCGAATCGAGCACCTTGTCATCGTCGTTTCCGCACTTCGGGCATTTCATGGTCGGAATCCTTCGCTCCGCTGGATTTCATGTTGACAAGTAGTATACCATAATTGGGGCAACTGTGACAAAGAAGCCGTAATGGGTTACTCGGCCCTGATCGACTCCCGCCTCAACTCGCGAGCGCCGCGAGCGGCACCGCATAGAAGCCCTCGCCAAAGCGGAGGACGTGCTCGCCCGAATAGAGGACAATGCCCGTGAACGGCTTCTTGGCAAGATTCGCCG
>CAVGKN010000028.1:4259-8986 GCA_963629855.1 Lachnospiraceae bacterium | reverse complement strand
GCGACGACTTCGAGGAGCTGCACGGCGACCGTCTCGTGAACGACGACCGCGGCCTCGTGTGCGGCTTCGGCACGGTGGGCGCGCATCGCTGCCTGCTGATGGGGCACCACAAGGGCGCGACTGTGGAGGAGAACCTCGAGGCCAACTTCGGCATGGCCAATCCGGACGGCTACCGCAAGGCGATGCGCCTCGCGAAGCTGGCGGAGCGCTTCCACCTGCCGATTGTCTCGTTCGTGGATACGCCCGGCGCGTATCCCGGCAAGGAGGCGGAGGAGCGCGGCCAGGCCGAGGCCATCGCGAAGTCGCTCGAGTTCTTCTCGCGCCTGAAGACGCCCATCGTGGTCGTCGTCACGGGCGAAGGCGGCTCGGGCGGCGCGCTCGCGATCGCCGTGGGCGACCGCATCCTCATGATGGAAAACGCCGTCTACTCGGTGATCTCCCCCGAAGGGTGCGCGGGCATCCTCTGGCGCGACGGCGCGAAGGCGCCCGAGGCGGCCGAGGCGCTCAAGATCACGGCGGCCGACCTGAAGAGGCTCGGCGCGATCGACGAGATCGTGCCGGAGCCCGCGGGCGGCGCGCAGGCGAACCACGCCGCGGCCACGCGCGCCGTGAAGAAGGCCGTGCTCGACGCGCTCGACGCGCTTGCGCAGACGCCCGTGGACGCACTCGTGGAGCAGCGCTACGCGAAGCTGCGCGCGATGGGCAACTTCTACGCCTGATGAATCTGGACGCGCCGCCGTTTGACAGACGGGGCGAATTTCGTGTATCATACAACTGTTTTTCCATAACCAAGGAGTATTCATGAAGATCGGAATGATCGGAACGCTGGCCGCGGCAACGCTTGCGGTGGCCGGCTGCGGACAGTCGAACGGCACTGCGGACGCGGCGAAGGACGCCGCGGGCGCGAAGGTGGAGGCCAAGGCCCCCGTCAACAAGAACGAGGTTCTCTTGTCCGTCAACGGCAAGAAGCTCACGCGCGGTGAACTCGACGCCGACGTGGAGGCGCTCATCGCGACCCGCAAGGATCAGATCCCGCCGGAGCAGATCGAGCAGGCGCGCAAGGTGTTCGGCGAGCAGTTCGCCCGCCAGTTCATGATGAAGACGGCGCTGCTTGACGCGGCGCAGAAGAAGGGCGTGACCATGTCGAAGGAGGAACGCGCGAAGGAGGAAGCCGACTTCCTGAAGAGCGTGGCGGGGCAGCCCGATGCGCCGAAGTCCTTCGAGGATCTCGCCGCGAAGAGCCCGTTCGGCAAGGAGCGCGGCCTGAAGGAGATCGAGGAGTCGCTCGTGATCCAGAAGATGATCAAGCAGGACGTCATTTCGAAGATCAAGGTCGACGAGAAGAAGGTCGAGCAGACGTTGAACGACGCGCAGAAGAAGGCGCTCGACGCCGAGGCGCAGATCAAGATCATCAAGAAGTCCTTCGACGGGCTGACGGGTGCGGCGCTCACGAACAAGTTCGCGGAAGTCGCGAAGGCGAAGTCCGCGTGTCCGTCCGGCCGCAAGGGCGGCGATCTGGGCGAGTTCACGCGCGGCCAGATGGTGAAGGCGTTCGACGAGGTCGCGTTTGCGCTCGAGCCGTTCAAGGTGTCCGACCCGGTGAAGACGCAGTTCGGCTGGCATCTCGTGATGGTCACGAAGAAGACGCCGGCGGTGGAGGCGAAGGGCGACACGCCCGCCTCGCCCGAGAAGGTGCAGGCCTCGCACATCTTGCTCGAGGCGCGCCCCGTGCCGACGAAGGAGCAGATTGCGCAGGGCATGAAGCGCCAGGCCGAGCAGGCGGCGCTGCAGACGTACTTCGACACGATCCGCAAGGAGGCGAAGATCGAGGCGCCGGGATTCCCGAATTTGCTGCCGAAGCCGCCGCCGAAGCCGGCCACGGTCGAGTCCAAGCCCGTTGCGGCCAAGCCCGCCGAAGCGGCCAAGCCCGCCGAAGCGAAGAAGCCCGCCGACGCCAAGAAGCCGGCCGAAGCGGCGAAGCCCGCCGAGGCCAAGAAGTAGAACGGAGCGGAACATGGCGCTTCGCATTGGCATCGTCGGCGCGGGCGGCATGGCCGCCTACCACGTTCCCGGCTTTCGGGCCGGGGGCGCGGAGGTGGTCGCGCTCGCGGATCTGAACCTCGACGCGGCGAAGGCCGCCGCGGCGAAGTTCAACATCGGAAAAATCTACGGCGACGCCATCGACATGCTGGCGGCCGAGGAACTGGACGCGGTGAGCATCATCACGCCGAACAAGTTCCACAAGCCGCTCGTGCTCGAATGCCTGAAGGCGGGCAAGCACGTGTTCTGCGAGAAGCCGCCGGCGCTGAACGCCGCGGAGACGAAGCAGATGGCGGCGGCTGCGCGCGCGGCGAAGCGTCTGCTTCTGTTTGACTTCAACAACCGCGCGCGTCCCGAATCGTGCGCGATGAAGGCGGCGATCGACGCGGGCGAGGTCGGCGCGATCAACGCCGCCCAGGCGCTGTGGATCCGCCGCACCGGCATTCCCGGATTCGGCGGCTGGTTCACCTCGAAGGCGCTTTCGGGCGGCGGCCCCGTGATCGACCTTCTGCACATGATCGACCTCGCGCTCTACTTCATGGACTACCCGGAGCCGGCCTACGTGCTCGCGAACACGTACGACACGTTCATGGGCGACCCGCGCTTCAAGGGCCCGTGGGGCATCCCCGACCGCGCGAACGGCGTGTGCGACGTGGAGGCGGCCGCGCATGGCTTCGTCACGTTCAAGAACGGCGCCGTCCTCTACCTGCGCACCGCGTGGGCGGAGATGAACAAGCGCGAGGAAGTCTCCGTCACGTTCCAGGGCACGCGCGCGGGCGGTCTCGTGCGCCGCCTCTTCGGCACGGACGGCGACGACGACACGGCGCAGGACACGTGCGAGCTCTACACGATGACGGCGGAGGGCGACCGCGCGGACCGGCCGCTCGTGGTCACGCCCGATCCCGCGATGGGGCGCGTGCGCGCGGCGGAGAACTTCGTGCGCGCGATCCTCGGCGAGGAGAAGCCGCTCAACACGCCCGACCAGGCCGTGAAGCTCATGAAGATCATCGACGCCGTCTACGCCTCCGCCGCGAAGAAGGCGCCCGTGCGCGTGACGCGCTAGCCGCAGCGCGCCACCAGCGGACAGCGGGAGCAGTCCGGGTGCACGGCAAGGCAGACCTCGTTGTGGATCTGCAGCAGTCCCTGCGCAAGGAGGCCGTTGCCGGCGTAGAGGGCGGGATTGTGGTCGCGCCCGAGCAGGCGAAAGGCCGTGAGGCGCATGGGGGCGCAGAGGTCTTCGGGGCAGAGCCAGTCGGGAATCTGCGCGAGATGGCCTTCGGCGTAGGCGAACGGCGTGACGACGTTCGCAAGCAGCGCGGCCGCGCGCGCGGCGCCGAGGCGAGTACCGGTGGCCGCGCGCAGCAGGCGCAGGGCGGCGCGCTGCCCTTCCGGCGTCTCCAGACCACAGGCGAACAGCTGCGGCAACAGCGTCTCCCGCGTGCCGGCGAAGAGCGCGGCGGCCACAGCCATGCGCGCGGCGGGACGATTCGCGGGGCGCACGTGCGCGGTGTGCCACGGCGTGCGCGGCGCCACGTCGAGCTCGGCCGCGCAGGCGAGCACGGCCTCGGCGGCGGCCGCCGACGCGGGTAGGTCGCGCCACGGAATGCGCTGGGCGAGCGCGCGGAACGGCGCGACGTTGTGCTTGTAGCCCAAGGCCGCCATCATCTCCTCGTAGAAGATCTGCTCCGGTGCGCTGCCGCGCCGCAGCGCAAGCGCGCGGAAACGCCGCGCCTTCGCCTCGAGCCGCCGACGTCCCGCCGCGCGCAGCAGCGCCACGAGGTCGTCCGGCCGCCGTGCGAAGAGGTCTTCGCAGGGGCGGCGCGTGGCGGGGAGGTGCGCATAGGGATAGGCGCCGAGGTCGATGTCGTCCGGCGTGAAGTCCGTGCGCGTGCGCAGGAAGTCGCCGAGGCAGATCGAGAGGCAGCCCGGCGGCAGTGTCTCGGGCGGCGGCCCGGCGTACCACGTCACGTGCGCAATCACGTGCGCGTAGGCGGGGTCGTCCGCATGGCCGTGGGCCGTCCAGTCCGCCGGGCGCACGTGGATCTCCACGTCGCCGCGGCGGCGTTCGCCGGCGGTGCCCACGTCGAGCGCCGCCCCGCGGAAGTCGGGGCCGGACTCGAGGTTCCAGAGACCGGATTCCACGACGCGCACGGGTGCGCCGTCCGTCGTCCGAAGCAGTTCCGGACGGAGTTTGGCGTCGTACCAGAGGGCCTGCACGTGGCGCTCGGTGATCGGCGCGGGATCGAATGTCGAGGTCGGATTTTTCATACGCAATCAGTAAACCAAAAATCCGGCCGTTTGTGTTTCAAATGAACCTCAAACTTTCATCAAGTTTTCATGAGGTCTCGCGCGAAGGCTTCGAGCTGTCGGGCGTGGTGGCGGGCGAACAGGGGCCGCGAGATCGTCGCGGAACGGATGATCTCGGCCGTCTCGTCGCGCTGCGCCGCCCAGGCCTGCCGCAGGTCGTCCTGCAGCCCCACGGCCGTCTCGCGCCGATAGGCCGCCGCGAAGAGCGTCTCCACCGCGTCCGCGAGCCACCGGCAGTGGAGCCGGCGCAGCGGCTGGTAGAGCTGCACGAGCGCAAACAGCGCGCCCACGCCCACGAGCGCGCCCGCCGCGAGGGCGAACCACGGAAATGACCCGTCGGCGGCGCGGAGCGCGCGCGCCACGACCGTTCCCAAGCCGCC
>CAVGKN010000028.1:0-4237 GCA_963629855.1 Lachnospiraceae bacterium | reverse complement strand
GAGGCAGACCACGCCCAGGGCGACGCGGCTCAGGCGGTACTGGGCCTCGTCGATCACGGCGATGCGGATTGCAAGCCCCATGAAGTCGAAGTAGGCGGCGGCGCGCACGGAGTCGGCCCGGCGCGCGGCGCCGTTCAACAGCGCCGCGCGGAACTCGGCGCGGTGGCGTTCGAAGTCCGTGAAGTCCATCCCCGCCGGCGGCGTGGCGGGCGCATCGCCCGTGTAGGTCGTGTAGATCTTGGGCAGATCCTTCGTGTGCAGCACGCGCGCGAGGTTCCAGCACACGGTGCCGTAGGCGCGCGCGAAGTCGTAGAGGCTCGTGAACTGGTCGCACTTGTTGAGCAGCACGCGCACCTTGAACTCGAGGCCGCGCAGGTCGCGCGCGAAGACGTCGAGCGTCTCGCCCGTCGTGCCGGGCTTGTCGGGGTCGAAGAGGAAGAACACCGTGTCGGCGCGCTCCGCGAACTGGCGCACGGCGGCGTGGAAGTCGTAGTCGCGCGCGACGGCGCCCGAGGCGGCGTCGATCATGCCGGGGCTGTCGATGAGCGTGAGATGCCGCAGCGCGTCGAGCGGTCGGGCCTTCACGCGCAGGTGCTGCAGGAACATCGGCCCCAGCGTCTGCAGCGTCTCGAACTCGCGCGGCAGACGCGCGAGCGCGGCCGGGCCGCACGTCTCCTCCTCCGTCTCGCCGTACTGGATCACGGTGAAGCCGTCGTCCGTGGGCGCCACGCCTGTATCCTGCACGGCGGCGCCGCCGAGCGCCCAGTTCACGAGCGAGGACTTCCCGGACGAATGATTGCCCAGAAAAAGCGCGCACGGCGTGCCGCCCACGGTCACGGTGGGCCGCGAGAAGGCGTAGTAGTAGCGTTTCGCCCACGAGGCCTCGTGGTGGTAGGCGGCTTGGATCTTCTCTTCGAACGTCGTCATGGCGTTGTCCCCTTTCCCTTGTCCTGTTCGCGCAGGCGCAGCTGGCCGCAGGCGGCCGCCACGTCCTTGCCGCGGCTGCGGCGCAGCATGGTCTGGATGCGCGCCTTCATGAGCACGTCGAGGAACGCGAGCTGCGTGGCCTCGTCGGGCGTGGCGAAGTCGGGCCGGTGCTCCACGGGCGAGAGTGGAATGAGGTTGACCTTGCACGACGGCAGCGTCTTCAGCCGCCGCACGAGCTCCTCCGCGCAGGCGCGCGAATCGTTCACGCCCTTCACGAGCGTGTACTCGAAGGTGATCACGCGCCCCGTGGCGCGCGTGTAGGCGGCGCACGCCGCCAGCAGCTCGTCGAGCGGCCAGCGTTTGTTCACGGGCATGAGCTGCGAGCGCAGCGCGTCGTTTGGCGCGTGCAGGGAGACGGAGAGCTCGAACTGCAGGCCTTCCGCCGCAAGGCGCGCGAAGCCCGGCACCACGCCGCACGTGGAGAGCGTGATGTGGCGCGCGCCGAGGTTCGGACCCTTGCCCGCGTTGAGCAGCTTCAGCGCGCGCAGCGTCGCGTCGTAGTTCGCGAAGGGTTCGCCCATGCCCATCACCACGAGGTTCGTGAGGCAGAGCCCCGAGCCCTGGCGCTTCGTCTCGGGCGTGGCGAAGAGCCGCTGCGCCGTCATCACCTCCGCCACGATTTCGTCCGCCGTGAGCGAGCGCACGCAGCCGCGGCTGCCGCTCGCGCAGAAGGCGCAGCCCATCGCGCAGCCCACCTGCGTGGAGACGCACTGCGTGAGGCGGCCCTGCGCGGGAATGACCACGGTCTCGATGCACTCGCCGTCCGCGAGGCCGAGCAGCAGCTTCACGGTGCCGTCCGCCGCGCGGTCGGTCGCGCGCACCTCGGGCACGACGAGCGGGAATTCGGTCTTGAGCGTTTCGCGGACGTCCTTGGGCAGCGTGGTCGCCGCGTCCCAGTCCTGGATCCAGTCGCGGTAGAGCGCCTGCAGGATCTGGTCGGCGCGGAAGGCGCGCAGGCCGCGGGAGACGAGGATGGGCTTCCACTCGTCGGGAAGGATGGACCAGGCGGGCGTCATCGGCGTTCGATGCCTTTCAGGATTTCGTCGATGCGGTCGAGCACGTCGGTCTGCACGGCGTCGCCGCTCACGCCGAGCCGCAGCACGGCGCTTTCGAACTGGGCGTAGAGGATGTCGGTCATCACGTCGGCGTTGAGGTTCGCGCGGAACTCGCCGTGGCGGATGCCGAGCATGAGCAGAGTGTGCATGATGCGCTTGACGCCGATGGTGAACTGCATGATGCGGCGCGCCATGTCGTGGCCGGCGCGGCGCATGGCCATCACGTAGTCGATGATCACGCAGAGAAAGTCGCGGTTGTCGAAGATCGTGGCCGTGACGACGGTGCAGATCTGGCGCAGGCGCGTGGCGGCGGACGTCCTCGCGTGCATGATCTCCGTCTGCTTCTGCACGATGCGCCGGAGCACGAGGTTCACCGCGCCGTCGAAGATCTGCCGCTTGTTGCGGAAGTAGCGGTAGATCACGGTGCGCGCCACGCCGCTCGCCTCCGCGATCTCGCGGAAGGAGACGTCGCGGTAGCCGACCTTCGCGAAGAGGCGGATCGCGCTCGCGATGATCTCCTGCTCGCGCGCGAGATGGTCGATGGTCGTCTTCACGGTGCGGCGCCGTCCTTCGCCTTGCGCGTGAGCGCCACGAGCGTCTCGAAGCGCGCCGTGCGCGGGAACATGTCGAAGAGGCGCACGTCGGCGACGTCGTAGGCGGGCGCGAGGGCGGCGAGGTCGCGCGTGAGCGTGGCGGGGTCGCAGCTGACGTAGAGGAGACGCTGCGGCGCGCGCTTGGCGAGCCACGGCGGCACGTTCGCCTCCATGCCGCCGCGCGGCGGATCCACGATCACGAGATGGTGCGCGCCGACCTTGATGCGGCCGAGGCTCGCGCCCACGCGCTCGCAGAAGAAGCTGCCCGGCACGCGCAGGGCCTCGGCGTTGCGCTTGGCGCACGCGATCGCCCCGCGGTCGCTCTCCACGCCCACGAGGCGCGGCGCCGTCTCGCCGGCGGCGCCGTTCTTCAGAGCCGCCGCGTGGCACGCGAGCCCGAACACGCCCACGCCGCAGTAGAGGTCGAGGATGTGCGGCGTCTCGGCCGCGCCCGCCGCGTAGAGCTCCTGCACGGCCTTCACGAGCAGGTCGGCCACGGCGGGATTCACCTGGTAGAAGCCGCCCGCGCCCACGCGGAAGCGGCGCCCCGCCGTGGTCTCGTGCAGCTCAAGCCCGCGCGGCGCCTCGCCGAGCCACCAGTTCACGCCGTCGATCGGCGTCCAGCGGATCGTGACGTTGTCGGCCGCGCGCGCGCTCTGGCGCACGCTCTTCGCGCCCTGGGTGAGCAGCGCGAGCACACCCGCGCGCACGTTGCCGAGCTCGGCGTTGATCGCCGGGCACGCAAGCGGATCCTGCCGCACGTCCACCACACGGTGGCCCGGCTCCTCGCGGTAGCCGAGCGCCCATGTGCCGTCTGCGCGGCGTTCGGTGTGGTACACGACCTTGTTGCGGTAGTGGAGCGGCTGCGGCGCGGGGATGACCGTGGGCGCGGGCGCGCGCGGCGCGACCTTCTGGAGGAAGTTCACGAGCTGGTCGCGCTTCAGGCGCACTTCCTCGTCGTACGTCACGCCCGCGTAGACCATGCCCGGCACCGTCTCGCCCGGCGCACACCGCGCGGGCGACGCCTCCACGACCTCCTCGAGACGCGCCCGCACAAAGCGCTTCTTCTGCTCCACGAGCGTGGCGCGCACGGTCTCGCCCTCGAACGCGCCCGCCACGAAGCACACGCGCCCGTCGCCGAGACGCCCCAGCCCCTCGCCGCCGTACACGTTCTTCGCGATCTTCAGCGTCACGGTCATCATGCCGCGCCTCCTTCCGGAGCGTTTCCAAATCCTGTCGATGCGTGTTTCATGTGGCAAACAGTATACCACATCTTTTCTCGGAATCGCCGCGCAGAAGTCACGATTTTATGGTACACTATCAAACACCAAGTCAAGGAGTATTTTGATGGCGTTGAACATTGTGAAGGAGATCGATGCGCGTGTCGCGGTGCGGCACGTGCTGATGAGCGTTTCAGACAAGACCGGGCTCGAGACGTTCGTGCCCGCGCTCGTGAAGGCCTGCCCGGGCGTGAAGATCTATTCGACGGGCGGCACCTACGCGAAGGTCAAGGAGATCCTGGGCGACGCGGCGGCGGGCACGCTCGTGGCGGTGTCGGACTACACGGGCCAGCCGGAGATGCAGGGCGGCCTCGTGAAGACG
>CAVGKN010000027.1:0-9128 GCA_963629855.1 Lachnospiraceae bacterium | reverse complement strand
GCTTCAGGCTGCCTTTCCGAAGGTGACGAAGATCACGGTCGTGGTCGACGTCGACGTGAAGAAGCACATGTACATGGCCGAAGTCGTGGCGAATCGCCTCGGCGAAGTGGCCGTGGGCGCCAAGGAGTTCAGCGAGAGCGGTAAGAGCGTGATCGACGCGGCCGCCGCGCGCGCCGAACGCCAGCTGCTCAAGATGCGCGTGAAGGCGCGCAAGGGCAGCGTGCGCGCCGCCCGCGCCGATTCGCCCAGGAATTAGTGCTGAGTGCTGAGTGCCTAGTGCGGAGAGAAGAGAATGGATCCCGTCGAACAGATTCCCGGCGCCACGCCGTTCACGCTTCGCGAGTTCGTCGAAGCGGGGGCGAAGCGTCTGCGCATGGACATCGTGGTGGGCGGCGACGGGCTGGAGCACGAGGTTCTCGAACCGATGTGCAACCGGCCCGGGCTCGCCCTGACGGGATACTACGGCTTCTTCGCGTGGCGGCGTCTCCAGGTCATTGGCCAGGCTGAACAGGGCTACCTCGAAAGCCTGCCGCTCGGCGAGCGACTCGCCCGACTCAAGACGCTGTTCGATCGAGGGGCCTACTGCCTCATCTTCGCGTGCGGCATCGAGGTTCCGCCCTCGATCGCCGCGCTTGCGCGGGAGGCCGGCGCGGTCGTGTGCCGCACGAGCCTCCTTACGCGCGTCTTCTTCCACCAGGCCGCATTCGTCCTGGAGAAGCTGCGCGCGCCGAAGATTCGCCTCTACGGCACCACCGTGGAGGTCGCGGGACTGGGCGTGATGCTCGAGGGCGCGCCCGGCCTCGGCAAGAGCGAAACCGCCCTCGGGCTCATCAAGCACGGCAACGCGCTGGTGGCGGACGACCTCACGTGCCTGCGCAGGGACGTGGCGGCCAACCGCCTCTTCGCGACCGCCTCGCCCGCCACGCGCAACTACATGGAGATCCGCGGCATCGGCATCATCCACGTACCCAGCGTGTTCGGCGTCACGGCCGTGCGCGGCGAGAAGCAGCTCGACCTCGTGGTCACCCTCAAGAGCATGAAGGAGACCGAAGGCGAGCTCGACCGCACCGGGGAGGAGCGCCGGATGCGCACGATCCTCGGCGTGGACGTGCCGCAGATCACGATCCCGGTCGCCGCCGGGCGCGATCTCGTCAACCTCGTGGAGACGGCTGCGCAGCAGTACAAGCTGCTCGCCGCGGGCCACGACGCCGTCAAGGCGCTCGACGCGCAGCTGCGCGCCCGCGCCGAAGAATCAGGGAATTTCTAACAAGGAGTCGATTATGGCAGAAGATCAGAAGGAAGTCCGCGAACTCGTGCTGCTCAACAAGTACGGCATGCACGTGCGCCCCGCCGGACTCTTCGCGAAGATCGCGTCTCGCTTCGATGCGGACGTGGACGTGGAGAAGGACGGCAACGTGGTGAGCGGCAAGTCCATCATGGCGCTCATGACCCTGGAGGCCACGTGCGGCACGAAGCTCATCGTCACGGCGAAGGGCCCGCAGGCGCACGAGGTGCTCGACGAGCTCGAGGCGCTCGTGCAGCGCAAGTTCGACATCCCGGACGAGCAGTAGCCGTGGGCGAACGGGACGAGAGAGCGGAAAACGCGCCCGCGATGGTGACCGTCACGGGCATTGGCGTGTCGCGCGGCTTTGCCGCGGGGCCCGTGTTCGTGTATCGTCCCGACGACGTGCAGAACATTCCCGAGTACGAGATCGCGCCGGAGCGCGTGGAGGCGGAGATCGCCCGCTTCGACGCGGCGCGGCACGAGACGCGCGCGCAGATCGAGCGGCTCGTGGCGCAGTTGGGCGCACAGGGCGGCCACGCCGCCACCGTGTTCGCGAACCATCTCGAGATCCTGAACGACGCGACCACGATCGAGGCCATGCACGGCCTCATCCGCGGCAAGCGCATGAACGCCGAGGCGGCCGTGCGCCGCACGGTGGCCGACTTCCGCGCGATGTTCGGGCGCATGAAGGATCCCTATCTGCGCGAACGCGTGCGCGACATCGACGACATCGAGCGCCGCATCCTGCGCGTGCTGCTCGGGCGCACGGGCAGCGCCTTCGCGCAGATCACCGAACCCGTGATCGTGGTCGCGGCCGACCTCACGCCGTCCGACACCGTGGCCCTGCCGCGCGAGCGCATCCTCGGCTTCGCGACGGATCGCGGCTCCTCCACGTCGCATGTGGCGCTGCTTGCGCGCATCCTCGGCATCCCCGCCGTCGTGGGGCTGGGCGACATCGTCTCGCGCGTCAAGCCCGGCGACGACGTGCTGCTCGACGGCACGAACGGCGCCGTGACGGTGAACCCCGACGTGCGCACCTGCGCCGACTTCGCCCGCCTCGTGCGGCGCGAGCGCGAACTGCTCGCCCTGTTGGAGGAAGACCGCGCGGGCACCACGAGGGACGGCGTCAAGGTCCAGTTCTGCGCCAACGCCCAGCCGGGCGTGCCGATGGGCGGCTTCGCCGCGTTCGGCGCCGAGGGCGTGGGCCTCTACCGCACGGAGTATCTGTGGCTCGGCGGCGAGCGCATGCCGTCGGAGGAGGAGCAGACCACCGTCTACTCCGGCGCCGTGCGCGCGGCGCGCGCGATGGGCGCCGAGGCGCGCGTGGTGTTCCGCGCGCTCGATCTCGGCGGCGACAAGCTCATGCGCGGCGTGCCGTCTGGCGAGGCCAATCCCTTTCTCGGCTGCCGGTCGATCCGGTGGCTGTTCGCGCACCGCGACGTGATGCGCGCGCAGGTGCGCGCTATTCTGCGCGCGAGCGCGGTCGGGCCGTCCGCAATTATGTGGCCGATGATCGCCACGGCCGCGGAACTGCGCGAGGCGAACGACGAACTGCGCCGCGCGAAGGACGAGCTGCGCGCCGAGGGCGTGCCGTTCGACGACAAACTTCCCGTGGGCTGCATGATCGAGATTCCGTCCGCCGCCCTCTGCGCGGACGCGCTCGCGAAGGAAGTCGACTTCTTCTCGGTGGGCACGAACGACCTCGTGCAGTACACGATGGCGGCCGACCGCGGCAACGCGCAGGTGGCCTACCTCTACCAGCCCACGAATCCGGCCGTGATCCGGCTGATGGACATGACCGCGCGCGCGGCGAAGGCGGCGGGCATCCCCGTGGCCGTGTGCGGCGAGACGGCGAGCGACCCCGTGCTCGGCGCGCTCTGGGTGGGCCTGGGCGTGAGCGAGCTTTCGATGAGCGCGAGCTACATCCCCGTGCTGCGCAAGGTGCTGCGCGCGCTTACGGCGGACGAGCTGCGCGAGCTGGCCGACACGGCGCGCGCGGCGTGCGCCGACCGCACGGCGGCGGAGATCTACGCGCTCTGCCGCGCGTACATCATCGCGAAGGTGCCACAGCTCGAGGAGATCCAGTCCTTCTTCACCGCGCTTTAAACCATTTACCACACATCATCACATCACCAAAAGGAAAGACAACACCTCACATGGCACTGAAGATTCTGGGCACGGGCGGCTACCTGCCGCCGAAGGTCGTCACGAACGACGATCTCGCGAAGACGCTGGACACCTCGGACGAGTGGATCTATTCGCACACGGGCATCCACGCGCGCCACATCGCGGGCGCGGACGACTGCACGTCCACCATGGCCACCAAGGCCGCGCGCGCGGCGATGGAGGCGGCGGGCGCGAAACCCGAGGAGATTGGCCTCATCGTGGTGGCGACGTCGTCGCCGGACTACAACACGTTCCCCTCCACCGCGTGCCTCGTGCAGGCCGCGCTCGGCTGCCCCGCCACGGGCGCCTACGATCTGCAGGCCGCGTGCGCGGGCTTCGTCTACGCGCTCGACCAGGCGCGCTGCTGGGTGAAGGAGAACCGGTCGCGCAAGGCGATCGTGATCGGCGCCGAGACGCTCTCGCGCGTGGTGGATTGGCGCGACCGCGCCAGCTGCATCCTCTTCGGCGACGGTGCGGGCGCGGTCGTGATCGGCGACGTGCCGGAGGAGGAGGGCCCGAGCGCGCATTCCGTGCTGTGGGCGGACGGCAACGGCGCGAAGTTCATCACGCGCGAAGGCGGCACGCGGCTTGCGCCCGTGCCCGGCACCGTGCAGATTCCGTTCCTCGAGCTGCAGGGCCACGACGTGTTCGCGTTCGCGGTGCGTTCGCTCGCGAAGGTCACGAACCAGCTGTGCGAGCGTCTTGGCACCACGCCCGACTGCCTCGACCGCGTGTTCGCGCACCAGGCGAACGGCCGCATCATCGAGGCCGTGGCGCGGCGCATGAAGCTGCCGCTCGAGAAGTTCTACCTCAACCTCGAAAAGACCGGCAACACGTCCGCCGCCTCGATCCCGCTCGCGCTCGACGAGGCCGTGCGCAACGGCGAACTCACCGCGGGCATGAAGATCGTGCTGTGCGGCTTCGGCGCGGGGCTCACCTACGCCGGCACCTACCTGCAGTGGCCGTATCTGTGAGGCCGCGCATTCGGAAACTTTCAGACATCAAAGGAAACGCAGAAATGAAAAAAGTCGTCATTACGGGAATCGGAATGATCACCCCGTGCGGCAACGGCAAGGCCGCCACGTGGGCAAACGTCAAGGCGGGCAAGAGCGGCATCGGGCGCATCACGCGCTTCGACCCGTCGCGTTGCACCTGCCAGGTGGCGGGCGAGGTGAAGGACTTCCCCGCCTACCTCGAATCCACGGGTTACGTGGACCGCAAGGCCGCGCGCCACATGGACCTCTTCTCGAAGTACGCCGTGGCCGCCGCCGTGGAGGCCTGGAACGACGCCGGCTACACCGCCGAGAAGAAGCCCGACATGGATCGCGTCGCCACGATCCTCGGCAACGGCATCGGCGGCATGGAGACGAACGGCGAGGCGTGGAAGACGCTGCTCGAGCGCGGCCCCGACCGCCTCTCCCCGCTCGCCATCCCCGAGCTCATCGCGAACGAGGCCGCCGGCAACGTGTCAATGACGCTGGGCGCAAAGGGCCCGGCGCAGGTGATCGTCACGGCGTGCGCCAGCTCCACCGACGCGCTTGGCGTGTCGCTCGACCTCATCCGCGCCGGTCGCGCCGACGTGGTGGTCGCGGGCGGCACCGAGGCGACGATCTCCGAATTCGCCGTGGGCGGGTTCATGAAGATGAAGGCGCTCGCCACGCAGTTCAACGACAATCCCGAAAAGTCGTCGCGTCCGTTCAACGCGGATCGCTGCGGCTTCGTGATGGGCGAAGGCGCCGCCATCCTCATCCTCGAAAGCGAAGAGCATGCCAAGGCCCGCGGCGCCCACGTCTACTGCGAGCTCGCCGGCTACGGCGCCACGTCCGACGCCTACCACATCACCGCCCCCGACCCCACGGGCGCGGGCGCCGTCAAGGCCATCCGCCTCGCCCTCAAGGACGCCGGCGTGGACGACCTCTCCACCGTGGACTACATCAACGCGCATGGCACCTCCACGCACCTCAACGACGTGATGGAGACGAAGGCGTTCAAGGACGTCTTCGGCGAGGCGGGCGCGCACGCGCTCAAGATCTCCTCCACGAAGTCGATGACCGGTCACCTGCTCGGCGCCACGGGCGCGCTCGAGGCCGCGTTCTGCGCGCTCGCGATCGAGGACTCTTTCGTGCCGCCCACGATCAACTACGAGAACCCCGACCCCGAGTGCGATCTCGACTACACGCCCAACACGGGCGTGGAGAAGACGATCCGCGTGGCCGTCTCCACGTCGCTCGGCTTCGGCGGCCACAACGGCGTGCTCGTGTTCCGCAAGCAGTGAGGTGAGACCATGGCTCTTCCGACCTTCAAGCAGGAGTACCATCTCCCTGGCATCGAGCTGCTGCCGCACCGCGATCCGTTCCTCTTCGTGGACGAACTGATCTCCGCGGACGAAACGGGTGCGCTCGGCCAATACACCTTCACCACCGAGAAGAACGAATTCTTCAAGGGGCATTTTCCGTTCTATCCGATCGTGCCGGGCGTGGTGCTCATCGAGGCGATGTGCCAGGTGGCCGGCGCCGCCGTGGTCGCGCGCAAGCTGCTGCCGGAAGGCCAGGCCGCGTTCATTCTCGGCGGCGTGGACAAGGTGCGCTTCCGCCACCCGGTGCGTCCGGGCGACACGCTCACGACCGTGGCCACGAACATCCGCGTGGGCAGCCGTCTGGGCGTGTTCGCGCTCAAGGGCTACGTGGGCGAGACGCTCGCCGCCGAAGCCGAAGCGAAGTGCGTGCTCGGTACGCGGGACAAGCTGGGCGAGTAGCAGGCCGGTGTGACGGGAATGGAATCCTCGTCCATCTGGCGGGAACGTCCGTGCGATGACACGCGCGTGGCGGCGCTCGTCGCGGTCGGGCTTTCTCCGGTCGTGGCGCGCGTCCTTGCGGCGCGTGGTCTCGACGCGGCGGATCTGGAGGCGTTCCTCGATCCGTCGCTCACGCGGCTGACGACGCCGGCGGCCCTGCCGGGCCTGCCGGACGCCGTGCGCGTGATTTTGCCGTTCGTGCGCGACCGGCGGCGCATCGTCGTCTTCGGCGACTACGACACGGACGGCGTGTGCGCGTCGGCGATTCTCGTTTCGACGCTGCGTCGGCTCGGCGCCAACGTGGGCGCGTTCATTCCGCTGCGCACGGAGGAAGGCTACGGCATGACCGCCGCCTCGCTCGAGCGTCTGCTGCGCGACGAGCCCGAGGTGGCGCTCGTCGTCACGGTCGACAACGGCATCGGCGCGGTGGAGGAGATCTCTAACTTGCGCGCGCGCGGCATCACCGTGGTCGTCACGGATCACCACTTGCCGGGCGAGGTGCTGCCGCTGGCGGACGCGCTCGTGGATCCGCGCGTGAAGGCCGCGCCCGGCTGCGAAGACCTGTGCGGCGCGGGCGTGGCGTTCTTCCTCGCGTTCGCGCTCGTGCAGGTGGCCACCGAGGCGGGGTTCTACACGGGGCCGAAGTTCGCGGGACCCCTGCTCGTGCTTGCGGGCGTGGCGACGGTGGCGGACATCGTGGCGCTCACGGGGCAGAACCGCGTGCTCGTCACACAGGCGCTCGCGTTCTTCCGGCGCTGCGCACCCGTGGGGCTGCGCGAACTGCTCGACCGCGCCGCGCGCAGCGCGAACGACCTCACGGCGCGCGACTTCGGCTTCACGCTCGCCCCGCGCCTCAACGCGGCGGGGCGCATGGCCACGGCGCGCGAGGCCTTCGAGCTGCTCGTGAGCGGCGAGGAGGAGCGCGAACGCGCGCGGATGCTCGCCGTGAAGCTCGAGGGCTACAACGGTGCGCGGCGCAGCTTCGAGCTGAGCATGTTCGAGGAAGCGCGCGCGCAGCTGGCGGGCGTGGAGAATCCGGGCGCCGTGGTGGTGTGGGGACGCGACCGCTCCGCGCCGGGCGTGGCCGAAGGCTGGCACAAGGGCGTTTCCGGCATCGTGGCTGCGCGCCTCACCGAGACGTACCACGTGCCGGCGGCCGTGGTGGTGGGTGATACCGGCAGCGTGCGCGCGCCGGATGGCTACAACGTGCACGACGCGCTCGTGGCGTCGGCGGAGCAGCTCTCGCGCTGCGGCGGCCACGCGGCGGCGGGCGGCTTCACGTTAAGGCCCGAAGCCTTCGCGGAGGACGGCCTCACGGTGCGTCCCGAGGCGCTCGCCGCGTTCTCGCAGGCGTTTTCGGCCGCGTGCGCGGCGCAGCGGGCGGCCCTGGGCGACACGCTGCCCACGCACGTCTTCGACGGCTGGCTCGAACCGCGCGACTTCTCGCTGGACGGCTGGCTCGCGCTCTACCGGGATCTGCAGAAGCTCGAACCGTTCGGCGAATGCAATCCCGAGCCCGTGTTCGGTCTGCGCCGCGTGATGCTGAATCACGTGGAGGCGCTCGGCGCGGAGGGCAAGCACCTCACGCTGCGCTTCGCCAACCTCTCCATTCCGCGCGCCGTGTGGTGGGGCCACGGCGACCAGGTCGACACGCTGCGCACCCACGCGGCGTACCCCTGCGACATTCTCTTCACGCTCGTCCTGAACGACTATGGTGGCGCGTCGCGCGCGGAACTCCGCGTCGTCGACCTTCGCTGGAGCGTACCCTCCGTCTAAGGCGTTCGTACGCAGAAGCGGAATATCGGATGCAGCGGCAGAACATCAGGGCGCTCTTCACGCGGGTGGCGCGGCATTATGACGCGCTCAATCGCGTGTTGACCTGCGGTCTCGATCTCATGTGGCGGCGGCGGGCGCTGGCCACGCTTGCGCCCGCGCCCGCGCGGCTGCTCGATCTCGCCACGGGCACGGGCGACCTCGTGCTGGGCGCCGCGCGGCGTTTCCCGCAGGTGCGCGTGACGGGACTCGATCTCACGCCCGCCATGCTCGCGATCGCGCGCCGTCGCGTGGAGGCGGCCGACTGCGCGGCGCGCGTCACGTTTGTGGAAGGGGATGCGGCTCATCTCCCTTTTGAGGCGGCGTCGTTCGACGCGGTGACCTGTGCGTTCGGCTTTCGCAATTTCCCCGATCCGGCCGCCGCGCTGGCGGAGGTCGCGCGCGTGCTCGTGCCGGGCGGTACGCTGCTCGTGCTTGAGTTCTTCCGGCGCGACGCCGCCTCGTGGGGGGCGCGCTTCACCGACGCCTGGCTGCGCCTCGGCGCCCGTCTCTTCGCGCCCGGCGCGCGGGCGGACTACGCCTATCTGCGCACCTCGATGGCGCAGACGCTTTCGGCGGACGAGTTCACGGCCTGTGCCGAGGCTGCGGGCTTCACGCTGGTGCAGTCGGCGTTCTTCCGTCCCGCCTGCCAGTTTCTTCGCTTGACCCTTTCCCCTTGAAAAATCAAATCGCTACTTGCGTAGCGATTCAGAACTTGGTATACTATTTCGCGTCGCTCCGAAAAAGGGGCGCAAACAAAGAAGGATCAAGGAAGGAACAACCAGCGATGGAAAGCGCAGACCAGATCGCGAAGCCGGCGGTGGACGCCGGGGTCGCGGAACTCGAGGCAACCCTTGCGCGCGTGAGAGCGGCGCAGCAGAAATACGCCACATACTCTCAGGAACAGGTCGATGAGATCTTCAAGGCGGCGGCGCTCGCAGCCAACAAGCAGCGCATCCCGCTGGCGAAGCTCGCGGTCGAAGAGACCGGCATGGGCATTGTGGAAGACAAGATCATCAAGAACCACTTTGCCGCCGAGTACATCTACAACACCTACAAGCACACGAAGAC
>CAVGKN010000026.1:0-9145 GCA_963629855.1 Lachnospiraceae bacterium | reverse complement strand
CGAACCCGAACTATTCCGACTACATCCACTCGGCGAAGGTGACGATCACGAATCGCGCGGTCGTCGTCACGGTCGTCGGCGAGACGGCGAGCTTCGTCTACGACAGGACGGAGAAGTCCGTCGCGGGATACGAGGCGACGACGGAAGACGCGCTGTATCAGATCGAACGCGACACGCAGTTCAGAGGTGCGGCGATCGCGTTCGAAACGAGCGGCGGTCGCGGGGCGACCGCCCTGCCGAAGATCACGCGGACCGTCGTCGGGACGACGGCGATGGGTCTGAAGGTCGCGGACTTCGCGAACACGAACGCGAACTTCGCGGTCACGTACGAGGTCACGGACGGCTCGCTGACGGTGACGCCCGGCTCGGCGCGTCCTGACTCCGGTTCGGACGGTTCGGCGTTCGACGGCATGGAGCAGTACGACGGCGAGGAGCACACCATCAACACGAACGCGCTGGACGCGGCGGTGAAGTCTGCCTTCGGCTCCGGCTCGACGGTAGTCTACGCCTTCGGCACGGAGACGGCTCCGACGAACGACTGGTCGGCGACGGTGCCGACGGCGACGGAGGTCGGCTCGTATTCCGTCTGGTACAAGGTGACGAACCCCAACTACGTGGACTACACGTCCGTCGCGAAGCTGATGATCGGCAAGCAGTCGGTCGTCGTCCTGCCGGACGGCACGGTCGTCACGAACGTGAGCGACCGCATCCTGCATGAGGACATCGAGTCGGCGGCCTTCGCGGCGCCTCGCAGCGAGCTCTATCGCGGCTATCTCTACTCGTCCACGAACGCCGTCGCCGGCACGATCCAGGTCAAGACGGTCAAGGCGAGGACGAACAGGAAGACGGGTCTGACGACCTCGAAGGTCACGGCCAAGATCGCGTTGCTCGGCGAGAAGACGGTCACGCTCCGCGGGACGATGGATCTCGCCGAAGGCGTGTTCCGCGCGACGTCGAAGGATGGGCGCGCGCTCGTGGTGGCGATCGACGCGGACGGTCTGCGCGGACGGTTCGGCGACTGCGTGATCGACGGCATGCGCGACCTCTTCAAGAGCCGCGACAGGCAGGAGAAGGCGTTGGCGAAGGAGATCGTCGCGGACATGAAGGGCAGCTACGCCCTCGCCTGGGGCGACGCGGCGAACGGATGGAGCACGTTGTCCGTGACGGTCAATTCGCGTGGCTGGACGCGCGTCCGCGGCACGCTCGTGACGGGCGCGAAGGTCTGCGCGACGGCGCAGATGGTCGTCGGCGAGCGCTGGTGCTGCGTGCCGGTCGTCGTCAACAAGAAGAACGCGAAGCTCGCGTTCGGGCTCTGGTTCCCGATGGATGGCGGCGAGCCGGAGATCGACGGGCTTGACGACGCGGTTCTCGCCGAGGTCGGCGGACTGGACTCCGTCGCGGAGTTCCTGGTCGATGGCGCGGCGATCTGCGAGCTGCTTGGCGACGCGACGTTCGCCGACTATCTGCCGGACGGCCTCGCGGTCGAGCAGAACGGCACGAAGTGGATCGTCGCCGGCGGCGCGAAGTCGGGACGTGTCGTCATCGACAGGAAGACGGGCGATGTCGACGAGGCGAAGCTCCGCGAAAATCCGTCTGCGCTGAAGCTGGCGTTCAGGGCGAAGTACGGCACGTTCTCCGGCACGTTCAAGGCATACTACCTGGACGCGAAAGGCCGGCTGAGGTCGCAGGCCGTGTCCGTCACGGGCATCGTCGTGGACGGTGTCGGCTACGGCACGGCGGTGGTCGGCAAGCGCGGCGCCGTGTCCGTCCTGGTCGAGTGACGGGCAATGGGGGCTGGTCGAGTTCGCAGAGCGAATTCGACCAGCCCGCGTCAGGTCTGCGCTTCGCAGGGGGTGAGTAACCCATTACAGTTAGCGCCGTTTTCATCGTGCAGCGAGAAGATATGGTATACTAGATGAAATGAAAACGACACTTTATGCCTTTGCTGCCGTGGCATGTCTGGCGTGCTGTGGCTGCTTCGACAACCGGCAGCGTCCGCAGGACGCCACGCCCGTGACCTCGCTGACGGCGCTGGTCGCCACGAACCGCGCCGCCGTCGTGCGCCTCTATCTGCGCGAGGACAGTGCGCCGCTCGCCAAGGGTGCGCTCGCGGATCTGCCCGCCCTGCGCGAGCTCGATCTTTCCGAACGCCATCTCAAGGCGATTCCGGAGGAGGTCTTCGCGCTGCCCGCGCTCACGCGCCTTTGGCTCGCGCGCAACGAACTCGCCACGCTGCCCGACGCGCTCGGAAAACTGCCGCGCCTCACCTACCTCAATCTCGATGCCAATCAACTCACGGCCGTGCCCGAGTCGCTCGCCGGCGCCGCGCAGCTGCGCTACCTGCGGCTCAACGAAAATCAGCTCACTGAGCTGCCGCTCGCGCTCGGCAAGCTGACCGAACTGCGCCGCTTCTACGCCTCGCGCAACAAGCTCATGACCGTGCCCGAATTCCTGAAGACGTGCGCGCGGCTCGAGGATGTCACGCTCGACCACAATCCGATCGATGCCGTGCCCGCGTGGCTCACCACGCTGCCCGCGCTGAGGAACGTCTCGTTCAACGGCTGCCGCATCGCGAAGCTGCCGGACGATCTCTCGGGCTGGAAGCGCCTCGCCTCGCTCTCGCTCTCGGGCTGTCCCATTCCCGCCGCGGAGATGAAACGCATCCGCGCGGCGCTGGGCGACGACGTGGCCGTGACGTTCTAAGCCATGCGCGCACAGGATCGTCTGAAGGATCTCGCCGAGGCGCCCATTGGGCGTCTCGTCGTTCGTTTCTCGTGGCCCGCGCTTGTGGCGATGACGCTCAACGCGCTCTACGCGATCGTCGACCGCGTCTACATCGGGCATGGATGCGGGGCGGCCGCGATGGCGGGGCTCACGCTCGCGTTCCCGATCATGATGGTGTTCGGGGCGTTCGGAGTGCTGATCGGCGCGGGGCATGCGGCGCTGCTCTCGATCAAGCTCGGCGAAGGCGACCGCGTGGCGTGCGAGAAGATCCTCGGCCAGCTCGTGGCGCTCAAGCTCGCGTTCGCCGTCACGCTGCCTCCGCTCGTGTTCGTGTTCCTCGATCCAATCCTGCGCTGGACGGGTGGCGGCGGCGTCACACCCGAAGCGCTGGAGCAGGCGAAGATCTACCTGCGCATCGTGCTGCTCGCGCACGTATTCTCGCATATCGCCTACGGACTTTCCGGCGCAATGCGCAGCGAGGGCGCGGTCGTCTCCTCCATGATGTGCATGGTGGCGGGCTTCGTGACGAATCTCGTGCTCGATCCGGTCTTCATCTTCGGCTTCGGCATGGGCGTGGCGGGCGCGGGCTGGGCGACGGTGATCGCGATGGTCGTCTCGTGTGCGCTGGCGCTCGCCTACTACCGCCCCGGGCATAGCGCGGTGCGCCTACGTCTGCGCCGCATCGGATTCTACCGCCCCTATCTGCTGCGTACGCTGAGCATTGGCCTTTCGCCCGCGCTGCAGCAGCTGATGGGCAGTCTCATCAACGTGTCGATGCAGATCGCGTTCGCGAAATGGGCGCCGAACCGCACGGCCGCCACGCTGCAGATCGCCTCGCTGGGCATTTTCCAGATGGTCACGATGCTGTGCACGATGCCGAGCTTCGGCGTGCAGCATGGGCTTGCGCCGATCATCGGCTACTGCTGGGGCGCGCGTCGCTACCCGCGCGTGCGCCGCGCGCTCGTGGTCGGCCTCGTGGCCACGACGGTGTGCTGTGTCGCCGCCACGCTTGTGCAGGTGTGCGGCGCCGGTGGCATTGCGCGTCTCTTCACGGACGGCGCCGATCGTGCGTTCCTCGCGCTCGTGGCGGGCGACCTGCGCCTCGCCAACTGCATGATCTGGTGCATTGGCCTCAACGTGGTGGCGACCACGTACTTCCAGTCCATCGGCCACCCCTGGACGGCGACGCTGCTCTCGCTGCTGCGCCAGGGCATCTGCCTGCTGCCGTGCGTCTGGATTCTGCCCTACTTCTTCAACGATCACGCCTTCGCGATCTGGCTCGCGCTGCCGGTCTCCGACGTGCTCGCCTTCTTCGCGACAATGCCGCCGTTCTTCGCGCACATGCGCTTTCTCGGCCGATTCGGCGCGCACGGCGGCGCAAAGAAGTCGTAGAACTGATACCACTGCGCGGGGAAGGCGCGCGTCTCCTCCTCCAGGAACGCGGCGTACTGCGCGAGCATCTCCGCAAGCGGGGCGCGCGGCGCGGCGCAGGCGCGAAAGTGGCAGGCGTAGGCGTTCCAGCCCGTGCGCACGCACGTCACGAAGAACACCGGGCAGTCCATCAGCCGCGCGAAGGCGAAGACGCCCTTCGGCCACGCGCACGGCCGGCCAAGGAACGGCTGCTCCAGCGTCCGCCCCGAGCCCGCGCTCACGCGGTCGCCCGCCATGAGCACGAGGTCGCCGCAGGCGATCGCCTCCTGCATGCGCACTGCCGTCTCCACGCCGATTTCCTCCACGGCGTGCAGCGTGAGGCGCGACGTGTCGAGATGGCGCAGGAAAAGCCGTGTGAAGAGGGCGTCATGCCCCAGCTGCTGGAAGGCATGGACGTGCGGAGCCGCCCCTGCGGCGAGGGCGGGCAGCACCTCGATCGTGCCGAGGTGGGTCGAGATGAGAAACGCACCACGATGCGCGGCCACGAGCGCCTGGAACGCGCGCGCATCCGCATCGTCGCGCACGGTCATCGCGGGCAGATGCGCCCGGCGCGTGCAGGCGTCCGTCTTGTCCGCCAGCGACCAGGCAAAGCCCAGCAGATGGCGGAAGAGCGGCGGATGCCGAACGCCGAGCAGTGCGTAGTAGCGGCGCAGGGCGCGTTTCGCGGGTGCGGCGAAGGGGTAGATGCACGCCACCACGGGCACGAGCGCGACCTTGAGCGCGGTCTTGCCCAGTGCCACGTAAAGCCACCAGAGCAGCTGCAGACGCCACCGCCCCGCGCTCTGCTCACGCTGCGTATGCCAGGCCGAATCCACCTTCATCGCCGTGTCCCTGTTTTCGTTCTTGCCGGAATGGACGGTAGAGCACATTGACCCCGGATCGGACTTCTTCGATCGCGTCATGTCGTTATGATGTGGCGGCGGCACGAGGATGGAATTGTGACGGCGGCGGCGGCGGCGGCGAGACCCGCGCCGAAGGCCGCGAGCAGGGCGCGGCCGCTGCGCGCGGGATGAGCGGCGAGCGTGAGCGGCACGGAGCAGGAGCCTGGATTCGCGAAGCGTTCGCCGCTCGTGAGCAGCTGGTCCATGAGCCCCAGCGTCTGCGCGAGGCGACGCACCATGTAGAGATTCGCCTGATGCGGCACGAAGAGATCGGGCTGCGGAAGCGCGGCGGCGCGGAAGGCGGAGAGAAAGCCCGCGACCGGCCCCGCCACGAAGCGGAAGACGCCAAAGCCGTCCATGGAGATCGTGCCGTTTGCGGGGCAGCGCAGGACATCGCCGCCCGCGCCGTCCGTGTAGAACGCGAAACGCGCGGGTGCGGCGGACGGCGAGGAGGAGACGAGCGTGGCGGTGGCGGCGTCGGACATCACGGCGAGCGTGTTGACGTCGTTTGCCGCGACGTGGGCGGACTGCGCGTCGCCCTCCACAAGCAGGACGCGCCGCCCCGTGGCGGCGGCGAGTTGCCCCGCCACGAAGAGGCCGTAGGGGTAGCCGGCGCATGCCATTTGGAGGTCGAGCGCGGCGATGTCGCGTCCGAGCCTGAGCGCGTGCTGCAGCTGGGCCGCGAGCGCGGGGAAACGGTCGGGTGCGGAGAACGACACGGCGACGATGCCGCCCACGCATGATGCGTCCACGCCATCGAGCGCGGCCTGCGCGGCGGGCAGCATGAGGTCGAATACGGTCTTGCCGGGCGGAAGCGCGCGGGTCTGCGCGAAGCCTGTCGATTTCACGATGCTTTCGGCCTTCGCCTCGCCCACGAACGCGGCGCAGCGCGCGCGGTTGTCGAGCGTGTTGATCGGCACGCAGCCGCAGATGGCCTCGATGTCCAGAGCCGCGACGAGTTCTTTTGGAGAATCTTGCATGGTTGTCGTGTGGCAATCAACCAGTGGGAAATGGTCGGAGCGGAGGGATTTGAACCCTCGGCCTTTTGGTCCCGAACCAAACGCGCTACCAGACTGCGCTACGCTCCGAAGTTGCGAAAACGAGAGACAGTATACTCTTTTCGCGCCGTGCCGTCAATAGTTTCCGTTCTCGCCTTTGCTGATGCAGGGGCGAAATCGGGAACTGGTGGGCTATAGTAGATTCGAACTACTGACCTCTTCCATGTCAAGGAAGCGCTCTAACCAACTGAGCTAATAGCCCGTAAGCGGAACGACAAATAGTTTACCACATTCCGATGGCACACGCAAGAGGGGTACGGCGGATTTTGTAATGGGTTACTCAAGTTCGCGCGCGAACTTGAGTAACCCATTACCGGATTTTCCGGAACAAAGTCACTGCTCGACGGTGACGGCGTCCACGAAGACGTCGGGGGCGGGGGCGTTGGGATCGTCGCCGCCGCCGAGGCCGATCCAGAGCGCGTCGCCGCGCTGCGGCACGAACGTGCCCAGCGCATACCAGCGATAACGCGTGGTGGGCTCGGCCGCCTCGGGCTTGCAGAAGGTGACCACGCGGTTGAAGGTGCAGTTGTAGACGCCGGCGCGGAAGGCGATCTCGCCCGTCGCCGCGGGACGCGACGTGCGCAGGCGCACGCGCAGCGTGCAGGCGCGTCCGGGCGTGAGCGCGAGCGACCGCAGATCGAGCCATGCCGTGCAGCGGGCCGCTGTGCCTGGCAGACGGAGGGCGCGGCCGTCGCCCGCCGCCGGGTCGTCCACGTAGGTGAAGCGCGTGGCGGGGAAGTCGCCCATGAGCTGCGTCTCCTCAAGCCGGAGTCGGCGCGAGGCCGGCGCGGGCGGCATCTCCTGCGCGGCGAGGGCGCGGAGGCGCGTGGTGAAGACGGTGCGGCCGGCAAGGTCGTCGCAGAGGGCGAGTCCGCCGGGGTGCGCCATCGCCTCCATCAGCCGACGTGCCGCATCGCGTTCCGCGCGCCAGCGCGTGGGTTCGGGCGGCACAAAGCCCGGCCGCGCCGCGCCGCGCAGGGCCTGCGTGAAGTCGATGGGCACGCGCGCAAGCCGCGTGGTCGCCTCCCATGCCGTGCCGCGCGCGTGCGCTTCGGCCCGTGCCAGCGCCGCATCCGCCCGCGCCAGCGCCGCCGGGTCAAGGCCGCCTTCGTAGACGCTCGTGAAACAGCCCATGGGAAAGCGCTTCGTGTCGCGCGGTGCTTGCTGCAGCGCGTCGAAGGCCTTCTGTACGTCAGATGCGGCGGGACCGAAGAGATCGCGGAAGGCGCGGGCGAGCAGCGCGCGTTGATCCGCCTGTGGATTCCACATTGTCTTGGCGAGCAGCCAGCAGCGGAGATTGTTCCAGACGTCGTTCAGGCCGCCGCCGTTCGTCAGCGCGAAGAGCTCCTCCACGCCCTGGTCGCGGTAGAAGGCGAGATTGCCCTGCAGCGCGCGGAAGTTGGGCCACACGTGGTGGTAGTTCGCGTAGTCCGCCGCGTAGTCCCACACGGCGAGGCGCGTGCCGAGCGCGCGCCAGCCGCGGAAGTCGCGCAGCGTGGAACGGTTTGCGCGCGCGCGGCTTTCGGGAATCGGTCGCGCGAAGTCGCACTCGATCGTGCAGAGCCACACCTGCACGTTGCGGCGCGGCGTCACGCCCACAGGTGGATGGCGCGTGTAGCCATAGGCGAGCGTCTGGATCACGGCCTCGGGATAGCGCGGTTCCACGGCGGCGGCGATCGCGTTCACGAAGGCGATCAGCGGGCCGGCGGGCGACTGCGCGCGCCGGGTGGCGGCGCGGCAGTTCTCGCAGGCGCAGGCGTTGTTCCAGTCATTGGGCGACACGCCGTAGTAGCGCACGCCCTTGGGGTAGGTGGCGGCGAGGCGCGCGAGCACCTTCTCCGTGCAGAGGCGCAGCACGTCGGGATTCGTGAGGCAGAGCTGCGTTTCATGGCGCAGGCGATGGCCGCCCACGAGCGAGAAGTAGTCGGGGTGCGCATCGAAGTATTTCTCCGGCGGCAGCAGACGATTGAACGTGTGGCACATGCCGAGCTCGTCGTCGAAGCGGAAGCGGCTGCCGCCGAGCGGTGCGTCGAAGGAGGTCAGATTGAGCTTGTTGCGCGCGGCGAAGGCGGCGGGTACGCGCCAGTTGAGCGTGCGCAGCGCGAAAGCGGGCTTCTGCGTCTCGTCGAGCGTGGCGGGCACGGCGAACGCCGTGCGATTGGGCACGACCTCGAAACCCGGCCCGTACCAGCCACAGCCGCCGAAGCGCTCGAAGAGTTCGCACACGCCGTAGAGCGGGCCGCGCCCGGCGCCGCCCACGATGAGCAGATGCGGCGGCACGGCCTTCAGGCGAAAGCCCTCGTCGCCGAGATCGCGCGCGGGGTTGGGGTCGCCCAGCAGGGTGGCGGTGTGGCGCGTGGCGCCGAGCAGGATTGCGCGCGCCGGCAGCGGCGCCGCGTCCGTGATCACGGGCAGATCCGCGCCCGTCTGGCGCCGCAGGAGGTCGCACAGCTCGGCGGCCGCACGACGTTCGCAGGGCGTGGAATTCTCGCGCACGACCACCGTGCAGTTGGTCGGCGCAAGAAGCAGAACGGAGCAGAGAAGGGCGAAGGTCATGTCGTGGCTTCCCGCGTTTTCACGGCCTAGCGCCGCCACGAGGTCGTATACGAAGGCTGCGGTTTCCCGCGCCCGCCAAAGCCACCGCCGCGGCCGCCGTAACCGCCGCCGTAGCCGCCGCGGCCACCGTAACCGCCAGAACCACCGCCCGAATCGTCATCGTCGTCGTCGTCGAACGGCTTGGGCGCGGGCGCGGAGTAGAGTTTCTGCTCCTCCACGAGTTCGCGCGGAATCTCGCGCACGAAGATGGAGGGCTCCACGGGATAGAGGCCGCCGTCGGCCGTCTTCTTCACGCGCGGCACGCACATGTAGAGGCGATCCTTCGCGCGCGTGACGGCCACGTAGAAGAGGCGGCGTTCTTCGGAGATGTTGCCGCTCTCCATCGCGCGCGCGCTCGGAAAGACGGTTTCGGAAAGCCACGGCAGAATCACCACGGGCCATTCCATGCCCTTCGCCTGGTGCACGGTGGTGAGCGTGACGTGGTCTTCGGGCAGA